>CANREU010000011.1 GCA_947629725.1 uncultured Clostridia bacterium | reverse complement strand
AGTCTTCCGTAAACTTCTTCTCGGAGATCTCGTGGCAAATGGGCTGCAGGCGGGGCGGCTCGCTCGCCATATCCTTTAAGTATTGCACTTTGAAGGTCGCGAGGGCCATGCCGAAGTACGCCTCGGGCTCCTCCTTGTCGAGCTCTGCCGCCTTTTGGTACGCCGTGTACGCATCATCGAATTTGCAGGTATCGAGGAGCAGTTCGCCGCTCCGCAGAAGGTCGGCGACCTTTCCCTCCTCCTCGCGGGCGAGCAGGAGAGTTGTGCCGCAATACTTGCAGCGGATCACCCGTCCCGCCGCTTCCTTCGGGTCGAGAGGCGCGGTACAGCATTTGCAGTTGAGTGCCGTAAGTTCCATGTGTTTCCTCCGTGAGAGTATCTCTTTTGTTACGGTTTCAGTATATCATACAACAAAAAATTTTGCAAGAAATTCAGTGCCGCTTTTTGTTGCAACACTCAGTGAAAAGACGGATGGCGGGATGGCTCCCCCGAACCCGCACGTCATTCCGAGCCTGCCCTGCCACCCCCCTTAGTCCCCCCGCCGAAGGCAGGGGGTTTCTTTCTGCGCGCCCGACTTACGGTTTTTCACCTCCTCCCTCGTTTGAGGGGGGAGGGCAGGGTGGGGGGAGCAACAAAAAGTGCGAATTTATCCTTCGGGGTCCCGCGATAATGCCGCGCCGACCGCATTGTGCGGTCGGCGCGGCGTTTCAAGATAACACGTAAAAAAGGGGCAGGGTGCGTTTTTTCCTCACGTCCTTCGGTTTTTCGCCTCCTCCTTCACGTCGAGGGCGGCGAGGTAGTCCACGCTCCAATCGTAAGATTTGCAAAATTCGCCGCGGTACTCGGAGGAGAGTCCGCGTTTGAGGTCCCAATAGTCGCACTCGATGTTCTCCTTGTCGAGGACGAGGCAGGCGCGGCGGAACTCCACGCAGTTGAAGCCGATCTGCTGCAGCGTCTTGCGCAGCCGCCAAACGGCGTCGCGGTAGAGGCTCTTGCTCTTGTCGGTGTCGAGGTCGGGCCAAAGCTGGGAGATGGCGTCCGTCATGGAGAGGGTGTCGCCGTCGTAGGCGAGGAGGAGGGCGAAGAGCTCTTTGGACTTATTGGACGAAAAGCGCACGGGCACCTCGCCCACAAAGCACTCGAAGGAGCCGAACATGCGGGCGGTCAGTTTCCGCGCGCCGCCCTCGATCACGGCGAGAAGGTTACGCAGCTCGTCGGGGTCGTAGGGCTTATAGAGAAAGCCCGCTGTCCGTTCGCGCACCGCGGGAGAGAGCTCCTCGGGCGTGACGTCGAGCCCCGTCACGAACACGATGCGGAGATCGCCGTCGAGGGCGACGAGCTTTTCCGCGAGCTCGAAGCCGTTCACGCTCGGCATGCTCACGTCGAGAAAGGCGGCGGCGACCTTGTTTTTGCGGATATAGTCCTCGATCGCGGGCACGTCGTCCTTAAAGAAGCGGTAGTCCGCGTCCGTCTTTCCGATCACGTCGCTCAAAAAGGTGTGATGGGCGACCATCTCGTCGTCAACGATGATGATTTTCATGCTTTTTCCTCCCCTTCTGTTTTTCCTCGCCCGAAGGAGACGGGCGGTCTTTGATGAGGACGGAGACGGTCACCCCCTTCCCCGGCGCGCTCTCGATCGCGGGCGCGACCCCCATCAGCATGGAGAAGCGCTCGGAGGCGTTGCGGATGCCGCAGGAGGAGGGGGAGACGGCGTTCGGGTCGAACCCCACGCCGTTGTCCGAAACGGAGAGGAGGACCCCTTCCTCCGTCCGCCGCGTGGAGATGCGGATATAGCCGTCCTCCTTCTCGTTGACCCGCGAGTATTTGACGGCGTTCTCCACATAGGGCTGCAGGGAGAGAATGGGCACCTCGAAGTCGGTGCAATCGACGTCGTAGACGACGTTCACCTTCTTTTCGAGGCGCATGTTTTCGAGGTCGACGAGCACCTGCACGTTGTCGAGCTCCTTTTCAAAGGGGATGAAGTCGGTGTCTGCCGCCTCGATATTGGTGCGCAGGTGTTTGGAGAGAAGGGCCACGGCGCGGTCGCCGCCGTCGAGACTCACGCGGTAGAGGGACTGGATGGCGGCGAGCACGTTGAAGATGAAGTGCGGCTTGATCTGCTCCTTGAGGGCGCGCGTCTTCACCTGTTCGTAGCGCAGCTTATATTCGCTCGCTTGCAGGGCGGCGCGGTCGGTGCGCATGGCGAAGGCGGAGTAGATGGCGAGGAAGACGACGATGACGGGCAGTTCCTGAAAGGAGGCGACGCCGTAGGGGACGAAGTCGAGGGCGTCGCATATGCCGCAGGTGACGACGCACCCGACGAGGGAATAGAAGAGCGCCTCGGTGGCGTAGAAATTGGCGTTCGCCTGCCCCCACGGGAAGCGGCGGTAGAGGAGGACGAGCGCCGCGGCGATGCCGAGAAGGAAGAGGATGACGGCGGCGATCTCCGCGTCGAAAAAGCAGAGGGGGATATACGCCGCGAAGCAGAGGAGGGCGAACCCGCCCGCGATCCACATGAGACGGGCGGAACAGTCGATCTTGTAGGTATAATTCCAAAAGTGGAAGACGGCAAGAACGGAGAGCTCGAAGAAGAGGAAGTGGAGAATGTCCGCGGCGAGGAGGGCGGCGGACTGTTCGCCGAAGAGGAAGCGCACGAAGTCGGGGTTGGTGAGATGGAAGACGAGGAGGGAGAAGGAGAGGAGGACGGTGTGATAGGTGGAGTCGGAGATCTTGAACGCCGAGATGACCTCGATGAGAAGGAAGAGCCCGAAAAAGCAGAGCTCCACAATGGTGAGGACTTCCACCGACCAGCGGTAGTAATCGCCGAATTCCTTTCCCGCGCCCCGCACGGCGAGCGCCGCTACGAGCCCCACGAAGAGGAGGGCGCTGTCTACGACGGCCGCGGCGATCCGTTTCCCTTTCACGGCTTTCATGGTTTTCTCCTTCGGGACGGCATACCTCCCGCCCCGCGAGACCATTATACCCGCAACCGCCCCCGCTTGTCAATCTCTTTTCTTCGCCCGCTTTGGGGGAGTGTCCGCATTCTCGCTTCCCCCTATACTTGGGGGGGAGTAGGAGTGGGGGTTGCCCACGATTTACGCATAAAAACACCCCTTCCGTCACGGCAAGAGCGGCCGTGACAGCTCCCCCTCAAGGGGGCGCCGAGAAAGGTCGGCTTCCGACCGAGCCTTGCCTCCCCCCTTATACTTGAGGGGGGAGGGTGGGGTGAGGGGTGCAACAAAAGAGCGAGATTCCTCACGTCCGTTACTTCGCGCTACGCGCTCGTGCGCCGCTCCGCGTCGGGAGGAATGACGCGGAAAGAGGAACAGAATGATGCGGAAAGAGAGGCGTGCGGGCGTGGCGGAAAGGCGGGAGTTTTCAGGGAAAGGCCTACCCCACTTTGGGGGGGAGGCTCCCCCGCTTGCGGGGGTGGTGGGGAGGCAAAACGAACGAAGCCGACAATCCCCATCCGTCACGGCTAAGCCGTGCCACCCTCCCCCTTGAAAAGGGGTAGGGCTTAAGGGGCAGCGTGTGCGGGTGATAGGGTGCGGGGGCAAGCCCTGCCCCCTTTGAAGGGGCGGGGCAGAGGTGGGGGTTGCCTCCGACTGTCGCACAACACCCCCTCAGTCACGGCAAGAGCGGTCGTGACAGCTCCCCCTCAAGGGGGCGCCGAGAGGGGTCGGCTTTCGACCGAGCCTTGCCTCCCCCCTTATACTTGAGGGGGGAGGGCAGGGTGAGGGGTGGAACAAAAGAGTGAGATTCCTCACGTCCGTTACTTCGCGCTACGCGCTCGTGCGCCGCTCCGCGTCGGGCGGAATGACGCGGAAAGAGGAACAGAATGACGCGCCGAGAGGGGCGCGCCGAGAAAGGGCGCGCGAAGCCGCCCGTCAGAAGATATTCTCGGGCGTGGGGCGGTAGGTGCCGGGGACGCACTCCGAAAGGTGCAGCAAAATTTCGAGCTTCGCGAGGGCGAGGGGGTAGTCCTTCTCCCCGATGAGCCGCACCGCCTCGGCCATGTAGTCGTCGATCTTATTCACGTCGTTATGGGGGATCCAGACGTGCAAACGGCTCTTGCGGGCCTCCCACGAGGATTGCACGGCGCGGGCGTCGTCCGCCGTCGCCGTCTCCTTTTCCGCCTTGTCGAAGAGGGTCTGCACCTCCTGCCCGAAGTCGGAAAACTCCTTGTCGACGAACTTCCGTTCAAAGAGCCCCGCCCCGAGGAGAAGCATGAGCGATACGGCGATCGCAATGAGGGATTTTACCATGTCTTGCCTCCCGGGTACTCCGCCTTGAAAGTGCGGAACTTTTCCCCCTTCTCCTGCAAATACATTTTTCCCGTGCCGTCTGCCGTGAGAACGAGCACCCGTTTCACGTTTTTCACACCCCATTCCCTCAAAATGCCGTCGAAGAACTCCTTTCCGAGCCCCGTGAGGGCGAGATTTTTCTTGTCGTACTTCCCGTTGTCGATGATGACGAGCGGGAGTGAAGTCTGCATTTTTTCATAATTTTCGCGGGGGAGGGCGGAGAAGGTGCCGTTCGCCTCATAGAGGGCGTAGTCCACGGCGTCGAGGGAAAAATACCCCGCCGAGCGGAGGGACTCGATGAGGTCGGAGACGTCGAGATTGTTCTTCTTGAGCTGGTAGTCGTCGATGCCGTTTTTGTTGACGACGAGGCTCGGCTTGCCGCTCACGAGCGCCTTCACGGGCTTCATCTTGAGGTCAAAAAGGGAAAAAATTTCGTGCAGAACGAAGATGGCGACGACGGAGACGACGCCGTAGAGGAGGGGGACGGAGGAGTCCGCCATCGGGATGCAGGCGAGCTCGGCGATGAGGAGGGTGATGACGAGCTCGAAGGGCTGCATCTCCCCGATCTGCCGTTTGCCCATGAGGCGCATGATGATGAGAAGCACGGCGAAAATGATGGCCGTGCGGATGGTGACGAGTACCATACCGTAAAGTATAGTGAAAGTGCGGAAAAGTATGTAAAACGGCTTGCCTTTTGGGGCGGAGTGTGCTATGATACCCAAAGAAGAGTAGCCGCGGCGCGTTAAGTGTTGCGAAACGGGACGTTGTTCGCAAACGAAAGGGGAGACCCTGCGGTGCCGCCGGCGCGTCCGCTCGTCGTCGCTCGCCTCCTTTATTACGCTTTTCTTGCAAAAAGCTCTGTTTGGAGGCAGCCCCTCCTCTTCGCAAAAAATCTTTCCGAAGAAATCTTTTTTGCAAGGGCTGAGGCGGGGCTATGCCCCCAATTTCATGCGGCGGCAAATACGGACCTCCTCGAAAGGAGGTTATTTTTATGTCAAAGACAAGACGGTTCCGCCCGTATGTCCTCTTGGGGCTCGGGATCCTGTGTCTGCTCCTCTTGGGGCTCGGACTGTGCGCGAACGGGGGCTTTCTCATCGCAAAACAGCCGCCGTGGGTCTCCGCCCTCCTCTTCGGGCTCTCCGCTCTCGCCCTCTTCGTTCTGCTTCTTCTCATAGGGTTAGACGGGCGGCGGGAGGAGGGAGGGGAGCCCCCCCTTTGGAAAAAGCTCCTCTTTTCCGACTTGCTCCTCGGAAAGAGCCGCGCTCATGCGATCGCCTACACGGGGGTCGTTGCGGCGCTCTGCGTCGTCTCCAACATGCTCGAGCTCCATTTTGCGACGACGCAGTATTCCATCACGACGGCTGTCGCCATTCTCGCGGGCGCGGTCCTCGGTCCCGTGCTCGGCTTTTCCGCCGTATTTTTGGGGGATGGGGTCGGGTATCTCGTCAATTCGATGGGCTATCCCTACTATTGGTGGGTCGCGCTCTCCGTCGCCGCAGCCGCCGCGCTCGCGGGGCTGTGCATGCGTCTTCCCTTCCGCTTCCGCGGCGCCCTCTACTTAAAGCTCGCCCTCGCCTGCCTTCTCGCCCTCTTCGTGTGCTCGGTGGGGATCAACTCGACGGGCATGTATTTTATCGGCTTAAAGCGCTACTACATGCCCCCCGACGTGCAGGAGGCGGTCTCCGCTCGCTTCGGCGGGGAGCTCACATTCGGCATCTACCTCATTGTCCGCTACTTTATTTTGGGGCAGATCTGGGTGAGTCTCGTAAACTTTGTCCTGCTCTTTGCGCTCGCGCCCGCCCTCAAGGCGGCGAAAGTGCTCGGTTAGCGTTTTCGCCCCGAAATTTTTTCACTCTGTCAACCGCTTGCGGTTGACTTTTGCTTTCTTCGGCGTTATAATGAAATATATCATTCTCGTGGGGGACTTCTATGGGTTCGCTCCTGCTTTCCAATCCGCTGTTCGGGATCTACGACAAGGGCATCTACATTTTCACGCTCAATATCCACTTCTACGCGATCGTCATCGTCTTCGGGATGATCCTCGCGGCGTGCCTCTCCGCCCTTCTCATGAAGCGGCGCAACATGTCGCCCGATTTTATCTTCACCCTCTTCGTCTTCTGCATCCCGACGGCGATCGTCGGCGCGCGCCTCTTTTCCTGCCTTACGGACCCCAACCTCGGCATCAAGGCGTTTTTCGAGTTCCCGTGGGCGGGGCTCTCCATCACGGGCGGCGTCATCGGCGGCGTCACGGCGGGGCTTATCGTCTGCCTCGTAAAGAAAGTGAACTTTTTCAGGGCGGCGGACTGCGTCGTCGTCAACATCCTCCTCGCGCAGGCGATCGGGCGGTGGGGGAATTTCTTCAACCAGGAGGTGTACGGCCGGGTCGTCACGAACAGTGCGCTGCAATGGTTCCCCTTCTCGGTGTTCATCGAGAGCGACGGGCAGTGGCACTATGCGTTCTTCTTCTATGAGATGGCGATCAACCTCGTCGGCTGGGCCCTTCTCTTCTCCCTCGCATGGTTCTATAAGAAGAAGCCCAACGGCATTCCCACCTTCCTCTATTTTGCATGGTACGGCACGGTGCGCGCCTGCATGGAGCCCTTCCGCGACACCGAGTTCATCTTAAACGGCGGGGGCGTGCCGTGGAGCGAGCTCTTCGCCTTCCTCATGATCGGGTTCGGCGTGTGCGGCGTCCTCCTTCTTCTCATCTTCAACTACAAGAGGGAGGGGGCATTCATCGGCAGTAAATACGGCGACCCGTGCGGGATCGCCAAATATCTCACCCCCTATAAGGACGACCCGCCCTACTACTCCAAGATCAACATGATGGGGGCGAATTATCCCCCGAGGCCGCCCAAAGCGAAGAAGGGGAAAAAGGAGGACGAACAATGAGAAATCTCACCCTTCTCACCGACCTCTACCAGCTCACGATGGGGCAGGGGTACTTCAATGAAAAACGGCACGAAGAGATCGCCGTGTTCGATCTCTTCTTCCGTCCCAACAAACTCATCACCTACTCGGTCGCCGCGGGTATGGAACAGGCGGCGGACTACCTCGAAAACCTGCATTTTTCGGAGGACGACCTTGCCTACCTCCGCTCGCTCGGGCTCTTCTCGGAGGACTTCCTTGCCTATCTCAAAGATCTGAAATTTACGGGGGATGTGTACGCCGTGCGGGAGGGGGAGATCGTCTTCCCCTACGAGCCCATCCTCACGGTGAAGGCGCCCATGATACAGGCGCAGCTCGTGGAGACGGCGCTTCTCACCGTCATCAACCATCAGACGCTCATCGCCTCGAAGGCCTCTAAGATCTGTGCGGCCGCGGGCGGCGGCGTGATGGAGTTCGGCCTCCGCCGCGCACAGGGGGCGGACGCGGGGGTGTACGGCGCGCGCGCCGCGATGATCGGCGGTTGTGTCTCCACTTCCAACGTGTATGCGGGCAAGCTGTTCGACATCCCCGTCTCGGGCACGATGGCGCACAGCTGGGTGATGAATTTCCCCTCCGAACTCGAGGCGTTCCGCGCCTATGCGAGGAGCTTTCCCGACGCCTGCCTGCTCCTCGTCGACACCTACGATACCCTCCGCAGCGGGCTCCCGCACGCGATCGAAGTCTTCAACGAACTCCGCGCCGCGGGGCACGAGCCCAAGGGGGTCCGCCTCGACTCGGGGGATCTCGCGTATCTCTCCAAAGAGGCGAGAAAGATGCTCGACAAGGCGGGATTTCCCGATGCGATCGTGTGCGCCTCGGGGGACCTCGACGAGTATTCCATCCGCTCCCTCAAGGAGCAGGGGGCAAAGATCGACAGCTGGGGGGTGGGCACCAAGCTCATCACGAGCGCCGACCTTCCCGCCCTCGGCGGGGTGTATAAGCTCGCCGCCGTCTACGAAAACGGCAGGGAGATCCCCAAGATCAAGCTCTCGGATACGGCGGAGAAGGTGACGAACCCCGGTTTCAAGGAGATGTACCGCCTCTACGACGGGAAGTCGGGCAAGGCGGTCGCCGACTATATCGCCCTCGCGGACGAGACGGTGGACGGGAGCGCTCCCCTCGAAATTTTCCACCCCGTGGAGACGTGGAAACGGATGAAGCTCGAGAACTACACCGTCCGCAAACTGCGCGCCCCCCTCGTTCTGAAGGGGAAGCGCGCCATGCCCCGCTATCCCATCCCCGAGATCGCAGAGTACCGCAGGGCGGAGTACGCCCGTTTTTGGGAGGAGTACACGCGGCAGGATATGCCGCATATCTATAAAGTGGACCTCTCCGAGCGTCTCTACCGCTTAAAGCGGGAACTCTTGGAAAGTTACGGAAAGGGGGACGCCCGTGTTTAAGCTCTATTCCGAACAGAACGTGAAGGAGCTCGTCCTGCGCCTGAAAGGGGAGTATGAAGAGGCTCTCCGCCGCGCGCGGGAGGAGGGCGCCGCCCTCAAGGAGGAGAACACCGTCCTCCGCGGCAAACTCTCCCTGCTCGAGGGGGAACGCGCGGAGGTCTCCGAGGCGCTCGTCCGCGCCGTGAAGGAGGGGGAACGCATCCGCGAGGAGAACGAGAAGAGCCTCGAAAACGAGAGGAAGGAATTGCGCCTCCTCATCGAAAAGTGCAGGCTGCTCCTCGAAAGTCTCAACCGCAAATATCCCGACGGGGAGGACGTCCGCGCCCTCCGCGCCTTCACCGAGGGGCTCGGCGGAACGCCCGCGCCCGCCCCCGCCGCAGAGAGCGGGTTCGACATGGAGGAGGTCCTCTCCCCCAAACAGCCGCTCGACCTTGCGAAACTCTGCAAAGAGCTCGGGCTCATGGAGGGGGACGAATGAGCAACAGAGTAAAGGTCGTCCTCTCCATCTTCATCGGCGCCGTCCTCACGGCCATAGACCTCATCTCCAAAACGGTCGTCGACGCCTTCGACATCAGGGTCCCCAACAGCGGCTATTTTTTGGGGCTCGCCCGCATCTACAACTCCCAAAACTACGGGATCGCCTTCGGCCTCGGCGCCGATAATCCCGCCGCCATGATCGCCGTCATCGTGATCACCGCCCTCCTCATCGTGGGGATCGCGGCGGTGGCGTTCACCGTGTTCCGCAAGAATACGCCCGTCCGCATGACCCTCGCCGTCATCGTCGCGGGGGCGCTCGGGAACTTTATCGACCGCGCCTGCTTCGGCTACGTGCGCGACTTCCTCGATTTCAGTGGATTCCGCCCCTTCGCCTGGCTGGGCTCCGACTTCAACTTCGGGATCTGCAACGTCGCCGACCTCTACATCACCTTCGGCGCGGTGGCCCTCCTTATCATCATCTTCTTCATCGGCCCGCACGCCGTCTTCCCCCTCACCAAGAAGTGGCGGGAAGAGAGCAAGCGGCTCGAGGCGGAGAAGGAGGCGAAGAAGGCGGGGCTCGACAAGGTCGCCGCGGACGAAACGCCCTCCGCAAAGGACAGCTCCGTCGAGGTCGAGGAGGAGGTCGTCTTCCGCCGCGACGACGGGGACGAAGGCCCGCAGGATCATGGAACATAAGCTCTTCACCGCCGAAAACAGCCCGCGCGCGGACCTCTTCGTCAGCGGGAAGACGGGGCTCTCCCGTTCGCAGGTGAAGCGGCTTGCGGACGGCGGGGCACTTCTTGTAGACGGGGCTCCCGCAAAGGCGAGCCGCCCGTTGAAGGCGGGGGAGAGGGTGGAACTCACCGTCCCCGACCCCGTGCCGATCGCGGCGCAGCCCGAGGACATACCCGTGAAGATCGTCTATGAGGACGACGACCTCGCCGTGGTCGATAAACCGCAGGGGATGGTCGTCCACGCGGGGGCGGGCAACGGCAGCGGCACCCTCGTGAACGCTCTCCTGTTCCGCCTCGAAAATTTGAGCGGGGTGGGCGGGGCGATCCGCCCGGGCATCGTCCACAGGATCGACAAGGATACCTCGGGGCTCCTCGTCGTCGCCAAAAACGATCCCTCCCACCTCTCCCTCTCGGCGCAGATCAAGGAGAAGACCTGCCGCAGGGAATATCTCGCCCTCCTCGAGGGGGTGGTGAAGGAGGACGGCGGGCGCATTGCGACCGGTTTCGGGAGAGACCCGAAGGACAGGCTCCGCATGGCGGTCCTCCCCCCGGGGACGGGCAAGGCGGCCGTCACGGAGTTCTCCGTGGAGGAGCGCTTCCCCGCAAACACCCTCGTGCGGTTCCGCCTCGAAACGGGACGCACCCACCAGATCCGCGTACACGCAAAGTATATGGGGCACCCCGTCGTCGGGGACAAGACCTACGGCTACAAGAAGCAGCGGTTCGCGCTCGAAGGGCAGCTTCTGCACGCCTGCGAGCTCGAGCTCGACCACCCGAAAACGGGGGAGAGGATGAAGTTTTTCTCACCCCTCCCCGAACATTTTGAGAGGATCCTTGCGATTTTAAGGAGGGAATCATGATCACGATACTCGACAGGGAATCGGTGCGCCGCGCCATCTCCCGCCTCGCCATGCAGGCGGTGGAAAAGAACGAGGGGCTCGATGGGCTCGTGCTTGTCGGCATCCGCACGCGGGGGGTCGTTCTCGCGCAGAGGATGCGGGAGATCATCCGCAAAACGGAGGGGGCAGAGGTGCCCTGCGGCGTGCTCGACATCGCCCTCTACCGCGACGATCTCCTCTCGGGCGAGTGCGACGCCGTGTTCAAGGGGAGCGAGATTGACTTCGACATCGACGGCAAGAACGTCGTCCTCTGCGACGACGTGATGTACACGGGCAGGACGGTCCGCGCCGCCCTCTCCGCGATCTCCTCTCTCGGGCGTCCCAAGTCCGTGCGCCTCTACTGCCTTGTGGATAGGGGCCACCGCGAACTTCCCTTCCGCGCGGAGGGGATCGGCAAGAGCGTCCCCACCTCCCGCGAGGAGCAGATCGTCGTGCGGCTCGAAGAGACGGACGGCGACGAGGGGGTCTATCTTCTCAAAAAAGGCGAGACATTTGCAAAGGAGAATATGGCATGAGTAAGAAAGAAGAGCAGAAGGAAGAAAAGAAGGCCGAGAGAAAGCCGCGCGCACGGGTCATGGACCTCATCGCGTTCATCGCGCTCGTCGCTTCGGGGCTCCTCCTCGTGGCGGGGCCCCTCCTCAACATCCTGCCCGACGAAATGGGCGGCGGGATCATCTATCAGGCGCTCAGCATGGTGGCGCAATACTGCCTGCTCGCCGCGGTCGCCATCCCCGCATGGATGTTCGTGCGCAACAAGAGGCAGGGGTGGAAGGTGTTCTACATCGTCTTCCTCATCATCTACATTTTGGGCCCCGTCCTCGGCGTCACTTTCGGAGCTTTGGGCCTCTGATTTTTGAGAAAAAGGGCTCCCCGCAGAGCCTTTTTTCTTTACAAAGGGAAGAAAAATCCGTATAATACTTCGTATGAAACCCTTGATCGCCATCGTCGGGCGGCCTAACGTGGGGAAGAGCACCTTCTTCAACAAGGTCGTCGGACGGAAAATTTCCATCACCGAAAACCGCCCGGGGGTCACGCGGGACAGGATCTATGCCGACGCCGAGTGGCGCGGCAAGCCCTTCACCCTCGTCGATACGGGGGGGCTCGAAACGGGCAGCGACGACACGATGTGGAAGCAGATCGCCCTGCAGGCGAATCTCGCCATCTCCACGGCGGACGTCATCCTCTTCTTCACGGACGGGCGGGAGGGCCTCACCTCCTCCGACCGCGACGTGGCGGAGCTCCTCCGCCGCTCCCAAAAGCCCGTCGTGCTCGTCGTCAACAAGGTGGACGAGTACTCCGCGGACAAGCTCTTCGAGTTCTACGCCCTCGGCCTCGGCGACCCCGTCGCCGTCTCCGCCGAACATTCGCGGGGGATCGGGGACGCCCTCGACCGCGCCGTGGAAAACTTCCCGCGCGGGGAGAGCGAAGAGGAGGAGGGGCTCAAGATCGCCGTCGTCGGCAAGCCCAACGCGGGCAAGAGCTCCCTCGTCAACAAGATCCTCGGCAGCGAGCGCTCCATCGTCACCCCCATCGCGGGGACCACGCGCGACGCGATCGATACCCGCTTCGAGCGGGAGGGCAAGAAATACACGATCATCGATACGGCGGGCATCCGCAGAAAGCGCTCCGTGAACGACGATGTGGAGTATTATTCGGTGCTTCGCGCCTTCGACGCCGTGCGGCGGGCGGACGTCGTCCTCCTCGTCGTGGACGCGGGGGAGGGGCTCACCGAGCAGGACGTCCGCATCATCGGCATGGTGCACGAGGAGGGAAAGCCCTCCGTCGTCGTCATGAACAAGTGGGACCTCATCGAAAAGGACACCCATACCGTCGAAAAGTTCGAGGAAAAACTCAAAGCGGACCTCAAATTCATGGACTACTACCGCTCGGTGTATATCTCTGCCAAGACGGGGCAGCGGGTGGATAAGGTGCTCTCCCTCGCGGAGGAAGTGTATGCGCACGCCAATTTCCGCGTCTCCACGAGCGCCCTCAACGAGCTCCTCTCGGACGCCATGCGCATCTCCGAGCCCCCGTCCTATCAGGGGAGAAGGCTCAAAATGTATTTTTCTTCGCAGGTCTCCGTCTGCCCGCCGACCTTTGTCCTCATGGTCAACGACGAGACCCTCTTGCACTTTTCCTACGCGCGCTATCTCGAAAACGCCATCCGCTCCGCCTACGATTTCTCGGGCACGCCCGTGCGCGTCATCGTGCGGAACAAAAAGGAGGAAGCATGAGAGAACTGCCCCCCGTGCAGCTCTGGTGGCTGCTGCCGATCGCGGTCGGCTGCTACTTTATCGGCTGTTTCAACTTCGCCGTCCTCATCGCAAAGGTTCGGCATAAGGACATCAAGAAGATGGGAAGCGGCAACCCCGGCACCATGAACGTCACCCGCGAGTTCGGGCTCGCGGTGGGGCTCCTCAATTTCCTCCTCGACGCCTGCAAGGGGGGAGTGCCCGCCGTCATCAGCTACCTCGTCTTCCGCAATTACTACTTTGCGGGGACGACGGTCGTCGTCTCCGACTTCACCCGCTATTTCTGCGGCGTGTTCGTCATCATCGGGCACATCTGGCCCGTCACCATGAAGTTCAAGGGAGGGAAGGGGATCGCCTCCACCCTCGGGCTCTTCTGGTTCTGCATCTCCTGCGAAAAGTGGTGGTTCGTCTTTATCGCCATCGCCGCGCTCTTCGGGATCGTCCTCTTCATCGGCCTCACCGAGTGGGGCTCGATGGGCTCCCTCCTCGGGGTCACGGGGTTCAGCCTCTGGCAGGGCATTCTCTTTTGGGTGCGTTACGGCAGTGTCGCGAGCGGCTGGGCCGTTGGGTGCTTCCTGTGCCTCCTCGCCCTCAACTTCCTCACTTGGTTCGCCCACCGCAAAAACCTCGTGCGCCTCTTTGCGGGGGAGGAACACCGCACCTCGGTGCGAAAGCTCTCCCACGGCAAGCGCGGCATGAAGAACATGTGAATTTGATTTTCGCCCCCGCAAGGGGGCTTTTGTTTTTCTCCGCCATGCCCCTCCGCGTGGGGTAGGGGCGGCACCTCTCCTCTTGCCTCCCCCCTTATACTTGAGGGGGGAGGGCAGGGTGAGGGGTGTGTTCGTTTTTTCCGAAAGGGCAAGATTCACTCACTCCGCCTTCGGCTCCGTTCGGAATGAGGGAGAACTTGCCCTCGCCCTCCTTTGGGGGGCGAGGGGTAGGGGTGCGGGGGGCTATAAAACACGTCACCCCGCTCCGCTATATAACACGTCACCCTGAGCTTGTCGAAGGGTGTCCTTATTATAATGAGGTCATGTTTACTTCACGGCTACGCCGTTCGTGCCGCCCTTCGATAACATTTATAGCGTGCGGGCGATAGGGATGAGGGCCCGCCCACGATCTTGCGAATTGCCCCTCATTCGTCCCCTGCGGGGACACCTTCCCCCCGAGGGGGGAAGGCTTGCGGAGGGTGCGGGGCGCATTGCCCGATCGGGCCTTTCCTTCCGCCCCGCAGGGCCAAGCAAAAAAGCGGCGAAATTGCGCATAATGGGGACATGGGGTCGATAAAACCGAAGATCAAGGCCGTATTTTTGCGCGTAAAGAGCGCCTTTGCGGAGCTCTCCTTCCACCGCTGCACGACCGTCGCGGGGACGCTCTCCTTCTTTCTCGTCACCTCCCTCGCCCCGCTCCTCTTTTGGATCACCCTCCTCTTCGGGCGGGCGGCGATCGACGAGGGGGTGTTGAGCGAGCTCGGGCTCTTCGGCTGGGCGGAGGACCTCGTCGTGTTCCTCAACGCCAACGCCGCCTCCACGGCGGGGGCGAGTGTTTTGTTCCTTGTAACGACCCTCTGGTCCGCCTCGAATTTCTTCTTCCACCTCCGCCGGAGCGGGGAGATCCTCTATGAGTGCCGCCGCAGAAAGAGCGGGTGGCGGCTGCGTCTCTCCGCGCTCACCCCCACCTTCTGCGTGGGGAGGGCTCGTCACACTCACCCTGTTCACCCGCCGTTTGCCCCGCCCGATCGCCCGAGCCATCCTCTTTTCCGCCCTCTTCCTTGCGGGATTTTTCGGGGCGTGGCTCCTGAACGCCTACATCTGTCCCTACCGCTGCAAGCCCGCTGACACCGTCTGCGGGAGCCTTGTAACGGCCCTCCTCTGGCTCGCCGCCTCCGCGGCGTTTGCCGTCTACGCCGCCCTCTCGCACAAGGAGAAGCTCTACGGTGCGCTCGCGCTCGTCATCGTCTTCCTTCTCTTCCTCTATTGGATGATGATCTGCTTCACGGCGGGGGCGGTGTGGAACCGCGTGCGCATGCGCGGAAGGAGGGCGGAGCCCAAGAAAATGTAGAATTTTCGCAAAAAAGCGGAAAAATGCGGAAAAAGTTCGCGCGCGCGAGGAAAAAAGCGCGGAAAAAATATTTACTTTTGCGGGGTTTTGGTGTACAATAGGAATGAGGGCAGTGCCCTCTACTCTACGCGCAGAGAGGGAAACAGCATGGCAGATTACAACGATGGGAACCGTTCCGCCGTTCTGGAGGGAATGTATAAGTCCTTTGCGGGGCAAATAGAGGATGTCCGCACCGCCGTGAGCCGCGAGCTCCAATACGGCGCGGCGCAGCAGGTCTCCTCCTACGAGGCGCTCTCCGAGAACATCCGCAGGAGCCTCGAGACGATGCTCGCCGAGATGCGTTTCCTCTCCCAGCAGAACAGCTCCATCTACGATCTCACCGAGAAGACCCGCGCCGCCGACCGCGACGCCTTTCTCGATGCCGTCCAAAGAGGGGCGGAGGAGACGGTGCAGCAGTGCGCCGAGCTCGTCGGGCAGGCCTCGGAGGAGTGGAAAAACGCCCTCGAAGAGGGGCTCGCGCGCGTGAAGAAGGAGATCCTCTCCGAGCTCTCCGCGCCCGCCGCTGCAAACGGCGAACGGCTGGATTACGACCTTCTTGCCCAAAAACTTGCCGAAAAGATCGGCACGCATGAGACCCCCGTCTATGAAACGGAGCCCTACGCGGCTTCCGCCCCCGGGGAGACGGAGGGGGGAGACCCGCTCGAAGGGATGCCTGCCGTCGACGGCGACGATCTCGCCGAGAAGATCGCGCAGCGCCTTCCCGTGGAGATCGCGGCAAGCGCGGTGGACGTTGAGGCGCTCGCCCAAAAACTTGCCGAAAAACTTCCCGACGCTTTCTCCGTTGCGGACAGCGTCGACTACGATGTGCTCGCCGAGAAGATCGCGACCATTCTCCCCGAGACCGATTACGACACATTCGCCGAAAAGATCGCCGCAGCCTCGGGGAATGAGGCGGACGCCGTGGCGGACCGCGTGCTCGCCGTCCTCCCGCAGACGGACGAGACGGCGCTTGCCGACCGCATCGCCGAGGCGGTGACTCCCGTCGATTACGACCTCATCGCGGAGAAAGTCTCCGCCGTGCTCGAAAACGAGTTCGACCTCACGGTCGACGAGGAGGGGATCGACCGCATCGCGCGCGGGGTCGGCGCGGAGCTCTCCGCCGAGAAGACCCTTTCGGACGGCGAGGTCGCGCGGATCGCCGCCGCTCTTGCGGCGCTGCTGCGCGAAGAGGGGGTGTCCCGCCCCGCGGAGTTTGCCGCGGCAGAGGCGCCCGCGGCCGTTCCCGTACCCGTACCCATGCCCCTCGAAGAGGACGACGGGGAGACGGAGATGACCACCCGCTATAAGCGCAGTTTCGAGGCGAAGATCATCGAGAGCGACCGCGAGATCAAGCAGTATTATGCGGAGATCAAGAACGCCATCCTCTCCTACCGCAAGGTGCGCTCGCAGGTGAGCTGGTCGAACGACCGCTTCACGATCAACCGCGAGACGGTCGCCAAGATCGGCGTCCGCGGCAAGACCCTCTGCCTCTATCTCGCCCTCAATCCCGACGAGTTCCCCGCGACCATCTATCACCAAAAGTTCGCGGGCGACACCAAGATGTACGAAAAGACGCCCATGATGCTCAAAGTCAAGAGCCCCATCGCCGCAAAGCGTGCGGTGAAGCTCGTCGCCCTCCTCATGGAGAGGCACGGGCTCGTGCAGGACGAGGCATACGAGGCGGCGGACTATGTGGCGACTTACGCTCCCCGCAGCGAGGAGGAGCTGCTCGCCGAAGGACTGATCAAGACGGCTACCGTCGAAAAGTCCGATCTCGATTTTTAAGCGGCAGGAGGGCCGAGGTTCTCGGCTCTCCCGCTTTCTATGCAGAAGGAGTTGAATTTTTTGAAGGATCGCAATCACAAGGACATACGCAAGGACAAGACAAATGCGGTGGAGCTCGCCATCCTCAACGGGATCGAGGCGTATAACCGCGAACAGGAAAAGCGCAAGGGGACGACGGGGGAGACCCGTACCCCCGCCGCGATGGAGGAAGCGGGGCTGAAGACCCGCCGCAAGTCCCGCGCGAAGGGGAAGGGGACGATGCTCCCCGCTGCCGTACCCGCCCAAAAGCCCGCAAAAAAGCGGGAAAAGAAGAGCGAAACGCAGTCCGTTTCCAAGCCCGAAAAGAGGCAAAAGACCGAAAAACAGTCCAAAAAGAAGCCCGTCAAAGTGCTCTTTTTCGGCGGCGTCGGGGAGATCGGCAAGAACATGACCGCCCTCGAATACGGCGGCGACATCATCGTCATCGACGCGGGCGTCATCTTTCCCACGGAGGACATGCCGGGGATCGACCTCGTCTTTCCCGACATCACCTACCTCGTACAGAACAAGAACAAGATCCGCGGCGTATTTTTGACGCACGGCCACGAGGACCACATCGGCGGCGTGCCCTATCTCGTGAAGGAGATCGGGGGGAATATCCCCCTCTACGGCACCAAACTCACCCTCGCCCTCGTCGACAACAAGCTGCGCGAGCACCGTTTGAACGGGGTGACCGAGCGCACCGTAAAACCGCGCGACAAGATCAAGGCGGGCGCGTTCACCGTGAACTGCGTCAACGTCAACCACTCCATCGCGGGGGCTCTGGCGTTTGCGGTCGAGACGCCCTACGGCATCGTCTTCCACAGCGGGGACTTCAAGATCGACCTAACGCCCGTCGCGGGGGACCCCATCGACCTCGCGGAGATCGCGGAATACGGCAAGAGGGGGGTGCTCTTATACCTCGGCGAGTCGACGAACATCGAGCGCCCGGGGTTCACCATGAGCGAGAAGGTGGTCGGCACCACCCTCGAGCACCTCTTCGCGGAGAACGCGGACAGGCGCATCATCATCGCGACGTTTGCCTCCAACGTCCACCGCTTGCAGCAGATCGTCGACATCGCCGTGAAATTCCGCCGCAAGGTGGCGCTCTCGGGGCGGAGCATGCTCGGGGTCGTCGAGGCGGCGGCGAAGATCGGGGAGATCTCCATCCCCGAGGGGGTGCTCGTCGACGTCGAAAAGGCGAAAAACTACTTCGACAGGGAGCTCGTCATCATCTCGACGGGCTCGCAGGGGGAGCCCATGTCCGCCCTCACCCGCATGGCCTCGGGGGAGTTCAACAAGGTGACGGTGGGCGCGAACGACACCATCATTATCTCCGCGAGCCCGATCCCCGGGAACGAGCGGATGATCTACCGCGTGATCAACAACCTCTTCAAATTGGGCGCGAACGTCGTGTATGAGAGCCTCGAAAAGATCCACGTCTCGGGGCACGCCTGCCAGGAAGAGCACAAGATCATGCACTCCCTCTTAAATCCAAAGTTCTTCATCCCCGTCCACGGGGAATACAGGCACTTAAAGCGGCACGTCCTCCTCGCGCAGGAGATGGGCATGAAGCCCGCGCAGACCCTCATCCCCGAGATCGGCTCCTGTGTGGAGCTCACCGACGACAGCCTCCGTTTGGGGGAAAACATCCCCGCGGGCTCGCGGCTCATCGACGGCGAGGGCTTCGAGGACTTCGGCACGAGCGAGGTCCTGAAGGACCGTATCCGCATGTCGGAAGAGGGGCTCTTCCTCGTCTCCGTCGTCCTCTCGGACGGCGCGGTCGTCGGAGAACCCGTCATCGAGAGCCGCGGCTTCGTCCTCCCCGAGGAGAACGGGTATCTCCGCGAATTGCAGG
>CANREU010000010.1 GCA_947629725.1 uncultured Clostridia bacterium | reverse complement strand
AGAAAGTGCTCTCCGTCACGGGGAACGGCTGCCCCCGCGGCAGGCTCTACGCGGAGAGCGAGGCGGTTTGCCCGCGGCGGGTCGTCACTTCTTCCGTCCGCGCTTTAAGCGGGGAGATGATCCCCGTAAAGACGGCGGCGCCCGTCAAAAAATCGGAGATGTTTGCCGTGATGGAGAAGATCAAAGGGGTGCGGCCCGCCCTCCCCGTGCACGTCGGCGACGTGCTTTACAGGAACATTTCGGAGGACATCGACCTCATCGCAACGGGCAATTTCGCCTGATTTTGCCTTCTTCCGCCCTCGCCCTCCTTGCCTTCTCGTTGAGGAGAAGCCAAGAAAGCCCCCTCCGTGGGAGGGGGGTAGGGGGCTGGGGCGACAAGACCTGCCCCCTTTGAAGGTGCCGAAGGCATGCCTTGCGCTGGGCGGGTGTCACGGCTTGCCGTGACGAGTGGGGGTTGCCTCCGATTATCAATTGCCACCCCCCTTGATCCCCCCGCCAAAGGCAGGGGGTTTCTTTCTGCGCGCCCCGACTTACGGTTTTTCACCTCCTCCCTCGTTTGAGGGGGGAGGGCAGGGTGGGGGGGAGCAAGACCTGCTCCCTTTGAAGGGCAAAGGGGTGCGGCGGGAAAGGTGAAAAATTTTCCGCAAACGCTTGACAGAAATCCGAATCCGTATTATAATAAAATCCGAAATCGGATTTTTGAGGAGAATATGGACGAACGCACTTTCTTTTGCCGTTTTGGGAAGCTCTTGTACCAAATCGACGGCGCGTATGAGGAATACGGCAAAATCTGTCGGGTGGGGGCCAATCTCTTGTGGATCTTGTATGCCTTGAACGACGGAGAGCGGCACAGCCAAAAGCAGATCTGCGAAGACTGGGCGATCCCGCGGAGCACGGCGAACACCGTCATCAAAGACCTCGAGAGCAAGAACTATATCACGCTCTCCCAAATAAAAGGGGAGAGGAGGGAGCTCCTCGTGTCTCTCACCCCGGGCGGCAAGGAGTATGCGGACGGGATCTTGTCCGACCTCTATCAGAGGGAGAAGAAGATTTATTCGGAGATCGAAGCGCCCGAAGAATTTCTCTCCGCATTGCAAAAATTGGCGGCGTGTATACAGACGATCGCCGCAAAAGGAGATAAACGATGAAAAAGGCACTTGTGGCGTATTTTTCGGCGAGCGGGACGACGAAGCGGGCGGCCGCACTTCTTGCAAAAGCGGCGGGGGCGGACCTCTTTGAGATCGAGCCGTCGTCGCCCTACACCCCCGCGGACCTCGATTGGACAAACAAGAAGAGCCGCTCCTCCGTGGAGATGAACGATCCGTCCTCCCGCCCCGCGGTCAAGAGCCGCGTGGAGAACATGGCGGACTACGGCACCGTGTTCCTCGGCTTCCCCATTTGGTGGTACACGGCCCCGACCATCATCAAGACCTTCCTCGAGAGCTACGATCTTGCGGGGAAGGAGATCGTCCTCTTTGCAACGAGCGGCGGGAGCGGGCTCGGAAAGACGGAGAACGCGCTTCGCCCCTGCGCCCCGCATGCCGTGTGGAAGGGCGGGAAACTCATAAACGGCGCGAGCGAGAGCGCATTGAAAAGCTGGGTAGAAAGTTTGATTTGACAGGGGAGGACGGATATGAAAAAGATCGTACAGGATGCGGGCAGGAAGGCGCTCGGGGAGTTCGCTCCCGATTTTGCGCACTACAACGACGACATTCTCTTCGGCGAGAATTGGAACAATCACGACATCGACCACAAGACGCGGTGCATCGTCACCGTCGTCGCGCTCATGTCGTCGGGCATCACCGACAGCTCCTTGAAGTACCATTTGGAGAATGCCAAAAAGGCGGGCGTTACGAGGCGGGAGATCGCCGAAATCGTCACCCATGTCGCATTTTACGCGGGTTGGCCGAAGGCTTGGGCGGTGTTCAACATGGCGAAGGACGTCTGGGCGGAGGAGTCCGCAGAGACCGCAATGGCGGCGCATGAGAACGCGATGATCTTCCCCATCGGCGCCCCGAACGACGGCTTCAAACAATATTTCAGCGGAAGGAGCTACCTTGCGCCCGTCTCCAAAGAGCAGGTCGGCATTTTCAATGTCACCTTCGAGCCCGCATGCCGCAACAATTGGCACATCCACCACGCGACGAAGGGGGGCGGGCAGATCCTCGTCTGCGTCGCGGGCAGGGGCTGGTATCGGGAATGGGGCAAAGAGGCGGTGGAGATGAAGGCGGGCGACGCCGTCAACATCCCCGCGGGCGTCAAGCATTGGCACGGCGCGGCAAAGGACAGCTGGTTTTCCCACCTCGCCGTCGAAGTCCCGGGCGAAAACGGCTCGAATGAGTGGTTAGAGCCCGTCTCCGAAGAAGAATACAACAAGCTCCCGTGAAACTTTTACGACGGCGCAAACGCCCCGTAAAGCATAAAAGATCAAAATAAAAGGAGAAAAGCCATGATCGGAAATTTCACCTATTGCAATCCTACAAAGTTATATTTCGGAAGGGACGCGCTCGAAGGTTTGAAGGCGGAACTGCCGAAATACGGGAAGAACGTCCTGCTCGTCTATGGGGGCGGTTCCATCAAGAAGAACGGTGTTTACGAGAAGGTCGTCGCCGCGTTGAAGGAGAGCGGCAAAGAGATCTGTGAGGACGGCGGCGTAACGCCCAATCCCTCCTACGAAAAGCTGTGCGATGGGATCGCCCGCGCAAGGGCGGCGAAGGCCGACCTCATTTTGGCGGTCGGGGGCGGCTCGGTTTGCGACTACGCGAAGGCAGTCTCCGTCTCCGTCCACTGCGGAGAGGACGTTTGGGAGAAGTATTTCATCCGCTTCGAGGAGCCCGACTGCGCGATCGTTCCCGTCGGGTGCGTGCTCACTATGGTCGGCACGGGCAGTGAGATGAACGGCGGCTCGGTCATCACCAATCACGCGCAAAAACTGAAGATCGGCCATGTATTCGGCGAAAACGTCTTCCCCAAGTTCTCCGTTCTCGATCCCGAATTCACCTTCACGGTCCCCAAATATCAAATGATCTCGGGGATCTACGATATTATGTCCCATATTTTGGAGCAGTACTTTTCGGGAACGGACGACAACACGAGCGACTACATCGCCGAAGGGCTTCTTCGCTCCCTCATCCACAGCGCCGGGATCGCGGCGGAAAACCCGCTCGACTATGAGGCGAGGAGCAACATCATGTGGACGGCGACATGGGCGCTCAACACCCTCATCGCAAAGGGCAAGACGACCGATTGGATGGTGCATATGCTCGGGCAGGCGGTCGCCGCCCATACCGACGCAACGCACGGCATGACGCTCTCCGCCGTCTCGATGCCCTACTACCGTTTTCTCCTGCCCTACGGCACCGCGAAGTTCGCCCGCTATGCGGTGAACGTGTGGAATGTAGACCCCGCGGGAAAGACCCAAACGGAGACCGCGCAAGAGGGGCTCCGCCGCATGGAAGCGTGGATGAAAGAGCTCGGGCTCGTGATGAACATCACCGAACTCGGCGCAACGCGGGAGATGCTCGACGGCATTGTAAAGAGCACGCTCATCATGGACGGCGGCTATAAAGTTTTGGACGAGAAGGACATCCGCGCCATTCTTTCGGAAAGTTTTTGAAAAAGCAAACGAAAGGGGCGCAAAGGGGAGATGCATGGCGTTTACGGTCAATCTCTATTATACGGGCACGGGCGGCAACGCAAGAAAGTTTGCGGAAGAGATGAGAGCGAGCGGGCTCGTCGATAAGATCCGCGCCGAAAAGGGCAATCTGCGCTATGAATATTTCTTGCCGCCGGACGACCCAGAAACGGTGCTCCTCATCGACGCTTGGGAAAACGAGGAAGCCCTCGACTTCCACCATAAAAGTCCCATGATGAAAGAAATCGCCGCCCTCCGCGAAAAGTATCACCTCAAAATGCGGGTGCGGAAATTTCGGGAGATCGAGGAGAAATAAATGAAAAGGATAAACCGGCTGCTGCTCCTGTTCGCCGCCGTGAGCTGTGTTATGCTTGCGTTCGCGGCGTGCGGGGAAGATGACAGGGGAAAGCTCAAGGGGACGGACGCCTCGGAGGTCCTCGTCGCCTATTTTTCGGCGACGGGGACGACGAAGGGGGTGGCGGAGAAGATCGCGGAAGCGGCGGGCGGAACGCTCTATGAGATCGTGCCCGCCGTGCCCTACACGCAGGCAGACCTCAACTACAGCAGCGACTGCCGCGCAAACGAGGAGCAGCGGGATCCCGCCGCCCGTCCGCAGATCGCGGGGTCGGTCTCGGACATGGGCGCCTTCGAGGTCATCTATCTCGGCTATCCCATCTGGTGGGGCGCGGCGCCTAAAATCATCTATACCTTCCTCGAAAGTTACGACCTTTCGGGCAAGACCGTTGTCCCCTTCTGCACGTCGGGCTCGAGCCCGATCGGCGGAAGCATTCCCGATTTGAAAGCCCTTGCAAGCGATGCGATCTTTCTTTCGGGCAGACGCTTTGACGGCGGTGCTTCGCAGAGCGACGTTGCGGAGTGGGTATACGGCCTCAACGGCTGACGGGGCAGGCTATGATCGATTTTCATGCGCATATCATCCCCCCCCGAATACAGATGGGGCTTAAAATCTTTGGGTATCGACCCTCTTAAAGCCGACGGGTTTGCGCTTCCCTTCTATCCGCTTCGTCGTTCCGCACTCGGGGTCCTTTCTTCCCTATATGCTGCAACGGTTTACGGGCGTTTCGGGCATCCTCGCCTCCATGGGCATGATGGAGCAAGCGGACCTGCAAAAAGAATTTGCGAATTTGTACTTTGACATCGCGGGCGACCCGGAACCCGTCGCGCTTGAGGGGAATAGCCAAAAAAGGGGGCAGGCAGGAAGAAAAATTTGTACTTATCTTAACGGCCGTGCGGGTTTACTTGCACGGGATCGACATAGAAAGAAGGCAAGCCGTTCAACCTGAGTCAGCGTCCGAAACCGGAACGCAGGAGCTCGGCGGCTCACCTTCCATGAATAGTATATTCCGAAAAATAAGAAATGTCAAGCGGGTCGGGGAAAGTTATGCTCCCGATAGGAGGAACAGGCAAAGAAAGACCTCTGCGGCCTCCGCCTCGGGCGGGATCGCGGCGGGCCGTCCTCGGGCTCAAAACGCACGCGGGCGGCGCAAAATGGCAGGATGGGGTGCGGTTTTCGGGCGAAGGGAAGGAGTTTTACGGCAAAAAACGGCGGGGTTTTCCCCGCCGTTTTCGTATGATAAAATCATTTCAGATCGTCCGACACGATCATGAGGATGCCCGCCACGGTGTTCACGAAGATGAGGGAGCAGATCTTGAACCCGAGCCCGACCGATCTCCCGTCCCGCACGCAGCGCCAATAGTGGACGGTCATGGGGATCGACCACGCGAGGGGGATGAGGGCGGCGCCGAAAGAGACGCAGCCGATGATCATGAAGATCTTCGCGATGAGGCGGAGGACGTCTGCCATCTCGCTCTTCTGCGCCTCGGGAGGCGGGGGAGGGGGCGTCTGCATCTCCGCGGCACACCCGCAGTTGGGGCACACGACTGCCTCGTCGACCAGTTCTTTTCCGCAATGCGAACAATATTTCATAGGGTGACCTCCGTTTTTCGCAAACTATTTTACGCCTTTTTTCACCGTCCGTCAAGGGATACGGAGAAAAAAGCCGTTTTTTTCTGTGCGCACATGTGCATGCGAAGATTTCTGCCCCGAGAGAAGGCGGGCGGTATTGGTTTAGAGTGCGATATTCATCGGATCGGAGCTCTCCGATTTTCCGCAAAAAATCCTTTTTTCGGCGGGGACGGAGAAAAAACAGCCCGGCCTGCACAGGCTATACGTTGGGGAGGGCAGAAGGAGACTCTGCGCAAAAAGCTAAAAATTTGGCTAAATCAAATAACATAAAATTTGTGTCGCGAAATGTTTGTTGACAGAATCGGCGAATCATGTTATTCTCAAATTGCCGAAAAAGAGATTGATTGTTTCATCACGGGGAAAATATTTTCAAAGAAGCGCAAATTCATGTGAATTTTTGCGGGATCCGTGCGGGATAAAATGAAAAATTTCACACGGGCACGTAAATCGGGAAAACGGGATGGAAGCAAAAAATACAGTAAAAAAACGGAAGAAGTTCAAGCGGTTCTCGAAGAGCGAAGCGGCCGTCTTCATCATGGCGTTTTTGGGGGTCGTCTTTCTCGCGCTGTTCGCCTATGTCCCCATGGCGGGCATTCTCCTCGCCTTTAAGGACGGCGATTATTTGTACGGTTTTTGGGACGCGATGTCGACCGACTGGGTCGGCTTCAAGCACTTTGCGCGCTTCCTCACCGATATGGACTTCAAGGCGGTGTTCTTCAACACCGTGGGCCTTAACGTGCTCTCCCTCCTCGTCAACTTTCCCTTCCCCATTCTGATCGCCGTCCTGCTCGGCGAAGTGCGGAGCCGCCGCTTAAAGCGTGGGCTGCAATCGGTGATCTACCTGCCGCACTTCTTGAGCTGGGTCGTGTTCGGCTCCATCATCCTCGCCCTTCTCAACACCAACAACGGACTCATCAACATGATCTTAAAGGAGATGGGGCTCCTCGAGCGCTCCATCAACTTCCAGCGCGACCACTTTTGGGGGCTCATCATCTTTACGACCCTCATAAAGGGCGCGGGGTGGGGCTCTATCATCTACCTCGCGGCGATCACGACCATCGACCCCCAGCTCTATGAGGCGGCGGAACTCGACGGCGCGGGGCGGTTCCGCCAAATTTTCTGCATCACTTTGCCCGCCATCGCGCCCACGATCACGACCTTCTTCCTCCTCAATATCTCGGGGCTCCTCGGCGACAGCATCGAGCAGCTCCTCGTCTTTCAGGACGGGACCATCACCAACGAGCTCTTCGATTCCTATCTTCTCCATCAGGCGTTCGGCGGGTTCGACGGTTCCCCGCACTACTCCTATGCGACGGCGCTCGGGCTCTTCCGCTCGGTCATTGCCGTCCTCCTGCTCTCGCTCAGCAACTTTTTCAGCAAGACTTTTGCGGGGAGGGGGTTGTTCTGATGAAGAAAAACAGGAAAAACGCGCAGGGGATCGTGCGGAAGATCGGGGCGTTCGACGTTCTGAACATCGCCATCCTTCTCATCTTCGCCTTTGTATGCCTCTTCCCCGTGTATTACGTGCTCGTCGGCTCCTTCAACGAGGGGCAGAACTACGCGCTCGGCGGGACGGTGCTCTTTCCGCGGGTGTGGTCCTTTGAGAACTACCTGTGGGTATTGAATTACAAACTCATCTGGAACGGGCTCCTCGTCACCGCGGCGCGCACCGTGGTGGGAACGGCGCTCCACCTCGTGTTTACGATGACGGTCGCCTACGGCATGAGTCACCGCCTCCTCCGCGGGAAAAAGTTCTTCCGCGGGTTCAACCTCCTCACGATGTTCTTCGGCGGCGGACTCATCCCGTATTACATCCTGCTCACCGAATTGCGGCTCACCGATACCTTTTGGGTGTATGTGATCCCGCCGATGTACAGCGTGTACGACATGCTCGTGTTTCTCACGTTCATCCGCGGGCTCTCGCAGGATCTGCACGACGCCGCCGTCATCGACGGCGCGGGGGAGTGGCAATACCTCTTCCGCTTCGTGTTCCCGCTCAGCATGCCCGTCCTCGCGACGGTGGGGCTGTGGTCCATCGTCGGGCACTGGAACAACTATTTCGACACCATGTACTATGCGGAGAGCTACGAGTCCCTTTGGACGCTGCAATACGTATTAAAACACATGATCGAGGCGGGCGAGCCCCTCTATTACGCGGGGAAGGAGCTCAATGCGCAGACGGTGGAGTTCGCCGCCGTGATCGTGGCGACCCTGCCCGTGCTCTTCGCCTATCCGTTTTTACAGCGGTACTTCACGAACGGCTTCATGGTCGGTTCGTTAAAGGAATAAAAAGGAGGAAAGACATTGAAAAAAGTATCGGCACTCTTGCTCTCTTCCCTTCTCCTGCTTTCGCTCTGCGGCTGCGGCGGCGGGGGCAGGAGCGATGAGATCGTCTATCCCGACCTTCCCCTCACGCCTGCGGAGGGGAACAGCTGGGACTATCTCGATACGGAGGAGACGTACACCATACGGTGGTTCATGAACTATCAGGGCGCGCTCGACATGAACACCACCGTCGGCAAGGCGATCAAGGAAAAGCTCGGCATCAACATCCGCTTCACCTACGACGACGGCACGGGGCAGAAGCTCAACCTCGTGATGAACGGCAAGCAGAAATACGACATCGTCAGCGTGCAGGCGTGGCAGCCGCAGGCGGCGCTTCTCGCGGGGCAGAACTACATCTATCCCATAGACGGGCTCGCCGAGCGCTGGGCGCCCGGTCTTTCCGACAAGATCGGGGAGGATCTCCGCGTCTACTATGAGATGGCGGACGGCCTCATGTACGGGCTCCCTTCCTCCTCTTACAGCGAAGAGGACATGGAGGAGGGGCAGAAATGGCCGACGAACGGCGGGATGCTCGTCCGCAAGGACTGGGCGGAGGAGTGGTTCGCGAGCAAGGGCTACACGACGGACGAGGAGAAGAGCGCCATTACGACGAAGGAGGGGCTCATCGAGGCGATGGCGTGGGTGAAGAAAAACAAGCCCGCGGTCATCGGCGGACAGACCCTCTCGCCCATGCTCATCGACGCGTTCACCCTCGAGGGCAACAACAGCGTGCTGTGGCTCAGCCAATACTTCGCGGCGCCCTACGAGACGGAGGACGGGCATTGGCAGGACGTGCGCACCACGCCGCAGTATAAGGAGGCGCTCGCCTATCTCAACCGCTGCAGGCGGGAGGGCTACATCTCCGACTTCTACACGAAGACGGGCCCCATCGACCAGATCATAAAGGCGGGGGCGGCGTTCGTCACCCTCGGCACCCCGCAGCTGTACGGCCAGTCGTATGAGGACGCCTACAAGGACAACGGAGTGGAGTATGTGCCCCTTCTCTTGCGCGGCGACGCGGGGGACGATCCCGTCTTGCAGGATCTCACGGGGTACGGCTACATGTACAACATGATCATGCGCGACTGCACCCGCCCCGACATCGTCGTCAAAGTTTTCGACTTCCTCTGGTCGGAGGAGGGGCAGATGCTCACCCGCTTCGGCATCGAGGGCAAGCATTGGAATTGGAACGAGGATCACACCGCCGTCGAGTGGACGCAGGAGTATCTGAACGGCAAAAAAGCGGACGAGGGGTACGAATATTCGGAGGGGATCAACCGCTACACCATGTTCGAGCGCCCCGCCGTCGTCGAGCCCTACCTCCCCGATAACGGGTATTTTGCCGAGGAGGCATACGCCGACAATCTCAAGCGCCCGCTCGCCGCCTTTGCCTACCGGTTCAGCGCGGGGCGCCCCGCGCTCGATACCCGCGCGGAGAACTATAAATCGGTCATCAACAAGTACAGCGCGGTGGAGGGGGCATGGCAGACCCGCCTTCTCACGATGCTCGAGCAGAGCTCGGAGAGCGCCTTCGAGAACTACTACAAAAACGTGATGAACATGCTCGACAAAGCGGGGATCGCCGATGTGACGGCCTCCTTCGACGCCTCTTTCCAAAGGACAAAGGAGGCGGCGGGGGCGGACTTCATCTATCCGACGCTCCGCGCGGGCTATGAGACGCCGACCCTTGCGGACGGGAGCCCCGTCCCGTGGTGCGGAGACGCCGCGTGGCGCAGAAACTACGAAATTCTTGATAGAAATTAAGGAGGATAAAGAATGAAAAAGACGCTTTTGACGGTCGGTTGCACGCTTGCCGCGGCGATCGCGCTGTCTGCCGTGGGAGGGGCGCCCGTCCGCGCTGCGGAAGCCGCTCCCTCACCGTCGCCCGAGAGCGAGCTCGAGGCGGTCCCGTTCGAGACCAACCTCTCCGTAGAGAAGGGGCAGGACAGAACGGGCGCCATGCGCACGAGCGCCATCGACGGCGTGAATGTGATGGGGGACGTGACGGCTGTCGGCGGCACCAACACCACACTCACTCTCTCCTACGGCTTCGGAGGCTATCAGGGGCAGACGGGCGACTATCTCCTCGTGCAGATGGCGAACGGCTCTTCGGACAGGAACACCCTCTTCCAGATCGCCCTGTGGGGAGGCGGACAGACGGGGAAAGTCGACGGGCATTACTACACCGTTCCCGAACCCGAATCGCAGCAGCAGACAGACCGCTCGATCTC
This sequence comes from uncultured Clostridia bacterium, assembly GCA_947629725.1. Taxonomy (GTDB): domain Bacteria; phylum Bacillota; class Clostridia; order Christensenellales; family Borkfalkiaceae; genus Gallimonas. The sequence goes on along the minus strand of CANREU010000010.1, from coordinate 9,064 downwards.
GGGCGGAGACCCCTCGTGGGGGCACTTCCTGCTTCCCGCGTCCTTCAGCGGCTGGTTCAAGATCCCTCTCACGGCGGACGCGTGGACGGACGCAGGCAACCTTGCGCTCGGCGCGGTCGACCTGCGGATCCCGATGGATTCGCCCGACCAGAAGAACGCCCTTCTCACCGTCGGCGAGATCGGCATTCTGCGGGACGGCTCGTATGAAGCCGTCGTCACAAAAGACGTGAAGGTGACGTCGGACAGCAACAATGCGGGCGAGGTGAAGGTGACGGGGCTCGTCGACGGCGTAACGGTGGAGAAGATGTCGGCAGGAGAAGTGAAGTACGACCGCACCCATTGCGGCAAAAACGGCAACGACTATCTCTCCTACAATCTCTGCGTCACCCTTCCCACGACCGATCTTACGGAGTATGCGGGTATCCGCTACTACGTCGATAACAGCGAGAGCGGGAACAACCTCTATCTTCAAAAGTGGTTTGCAGAGGCGAACGGTGCGAACGGCACGGGCGGCATCGCCGAAGCGTGGTATTGCAACAACGAAAACTACTATGCGATGTATTATCCCGAGGACGGCGGCACGGCGGAGTACGGCAACGCCCTCTATGTGCCCGCACATTTCAAGGGATGGGTCGTCCTTCCCTTCGGCATCTTCTTCGGGAGCTGGGGCGACCATCCGGACGGCGTCCTCAACCGCTCAAGCGTGACGGGCACCTTCTACTTCCTGCTCGACGGCTGGCGCGACTATTTGCCTACGGAGAACCCCGCGGCATTCAACCCCGCGCACTTTCTTCTCAAGGACTTCGCGCTCGTGAAGGCGGCGGAGGCGCCCAAGACGGAGAACATCGGCGACGTGCACGTGTTCGAGACCTTCGACTACAAGTCGGACGAGGAGCTCCGCCTCTATTGGGATACCCGCTACCGCGTCGCGGCGCTTGCCGAAGTCGGGAGCACGGACGCGCCCTCCGCAACGGACGGGGTCGGCGGCAAGGCGCTCTCCTTCCGCTGCGGCGAAGTCGGGCCCGTCGCGTCCGATTCCTCCTTTGTGACCGCACTCGAGTGGATCCCGCGCGATGAAAAGGCAGTGGACATCCGCGAGGCGAAGGGCTTCACCTTCTGGATCAAGAACACTTCCCCCCGCGACCTCGAGTTTACGATCGGCTTCGACCTCAGCGTGGTCTCCGAGAGCGGCGCCATCTCGCCCCAGCGCTGGGAGCCCCGCACGGACGCCCGCTTCCTGCTCCTCGACACCGCCACGGGCGTGCAGCACACGGCGGTCTCGAAGGGGGCGGTCCATTCCACCCACGGCGGCGGCATCGTCGTCCCGAAGGGCTTCGAGGGATGGGTGCGCATCGGCTTCGACATGTTCGCCGTGCCCGCGTGGAGCGGCGTTACGGCGCCCTTCAGCTCCGCGAACAAACTCCGCTATGTGGTCTTCGGCATGGGGTCCCGCCAATTCGAGGGGCACACCTTCGTGCTCGATTCGCTCGGCTACTACTTCAACGACGTCGACGTCACCACCCCCTTCCATAAGCCCGCAAACAGCTTTGCGGCGGCGATGGCGGGCACGGCGGCGCAGGACGCGTACACCGATTAAGGAGGAAGAGAAATGAAAACGAAACGCATTCTTGCTTTGATGTTCGCGGTGGGAGCAACGGCCGTTCTCGCGGCGTGCGGCGCCCCCGCCGCCCCCTTCACGGCAAAGCCCGCAGACGGGATCGCGCCCGCCTTCGACGACGGCGCGAGCGTATACAGCATTGCGCCCTCCGTGATGCAGACGGACGGAAACACCCGTTATGTGTATTACACGGCGAACCTCACCGCGGACAAGGCGGATTCCGCCGTCGTCGTGCGGAAGGGGACCCTGAAAAACGGCAAGTGGACGTATGGCGACAGGAAGACGGTGCTCTCCCCCTCGGGCGAGGGATGGGACGCCGCGGCGGTGGGGGATCCCTCCGTCATCAAGGGCAATTTCGGCTACAAGGGGTCGCAATATTCCTATCTCCTTGCCTATGAGGGGCGGGAGACGGAAGGGGAGCGCAACCGCTCCGTCGGCTTTGCCGTGAGCAATTCGCCCGACGGCGGATTCACCCGCGTGAAGGAGAGCGTGCTCGCCTACGACTACACGCTCGACGGCGACGCTTACGGCTACGGCGCGCCCAGCCTCGTGAGCCACGACAAGGGGGCGAAGTTCACCCTGTATTACACGGACGGCGACGCCTCGGGCGTCTCCGAATACTTCGCGGAACTCGACGGCACCGACCTTGCCTCGCTCGATTTCTCGGCTTGGCAGGCGCTTCCCGTGCAGGGGCTCAAGGAGATCGACCCCAACGCCGCTCCCACCTTCCGCGAGGCGGACTTCGCCGCGAAGGACGGCAAGCTCTATGCGGTGCGCTCGAAGTACCCGCTCGGGGATTCGCCCGCCCTCCCGAAGGAGGTGCAGATCGCCGAGATCGGCGCGGACGAGCTCTATTCCGCGGCAAAGGACGTCGCTTGGACGCTGCTTTCGGAGGGCATTTCCTCCTTCGACCTCTCCGACGGGGAGAAGACGGGCTGGGAGCGCATCTACTCTCCCGCCTTCGTCCGCGACGAGTACGGCGCGCTGTACGGGGAGACGACGGTCTTCCTCACGGTGACCGCCTTCGATGCGGAGGGGAACTATCTGCACAATCAGACGATCGTCGAGTATCGTCCGGAAACAGTATGAGGTGAAAGATGAAATTCAGACATTTGACGGCGCTGTGTTTGGGAGCCATGATGACGGTGACTTGTTTTGCGGCCGCAGGCTGCGATGAGGGAAGCGGCGGGGGCGGCGGGACGCCCGCCCCCGAAGAGCCCTCCGTGGCGGCAGTCCCCGAAGGGTATGTCGCCGAGGGCGCGAACGCCTTCTCCCCCGAGGAAGAGGCGCGCATGTTCGACATTCCCGATGCAGAGTATCTCTACAACTACTGCCCTTCCATCATGCAGGTGAGCGCGACGGAGCGGTATATCTGGTATTGCACCAACCTGCACGACATGGTGATCGATGCGATCGGCTACCGCCACGGCGTGAAGTATAAGGGCACGTGGTATTGGAGCCCCGAAGAGATCGCCCTCGCCCCCTCCGAAGAGACCCTCGACCTCGGCACCTTCGATTTCGACGGCGTGGGGAACGTGGAGGACGACGTCCCGTGGGACAACGGAGCATGGGACCGCCGCCATACCTGCGACCCGACCGTCGTGAAGGGAAAATTCAACTACAAGGACAAGACTTACTCCTATCTCATGGCATATTTGGGCTGCTATGTGGCAGACAGGGACAACGAGATCGGACTCGCCGTCGCGGAAAACCCCGCGGGCCCGTGGACCCGCGTGGAATACGCCGCCGATCCCTCGGAGGATGAAAACCATGTAGACGGGCTTGTCTCCGCGCGCAACCCGTGGACCCGCCGCAACCGCGCGTTCATCCGCTTCGACGAGCAGTTCGAGGAGTACTATCAAAATGATTTGGAGCGTCTCAACGGAAAATGGGGTGTCGGACAGCCCTCGATGGTCAGCGTGGATAAGGCGGGCAAAGTCCTCCTCTTCTACACCGTAAACGGCGGCATCGGGCGGGTGGTCGCAGACCGCTGGGATCTCTCCGACCTCGAACATCCCGTGCTTGAAAAGCGGGAGACCCTCGTTCAAAGGGGGATTACAAACTATACGAACGAATACGGAACTTGGGCGTGTACGAACTCCGATCTCGCCTACGATCCCGTGAAGGACCGCTTCTATATGATCGGTGACGGCTTCCCCTTCCTCGCGGACGAGCCCTCCTATATCGCAGCATACTCCTATCTCGGATTCCTTCGCAACACGGCAGGAGAGGGGAGCGTCCTCGGCGACTGCTTCTTCGGGGAGCCCGCCCTCCGCGCATGCTGGAACGAAGTGGACTTCATCGACGAGTACAGAACGGGCTATGCGCGCAACCATAACTGCGGGCTTGTGCGGGATGAATACGGCTGGATTCCCGATCCCGACACCGTTGAGGTGGGAGTTACCGCCTCCACGGCCGGGTCCGACTTCGGCTACACCTACCGCATCAGCCGTTATGCGCTCGACGTGAGCAAACTGTAACATTCGGAGCAATATGAGAGAGATTCTTTTCGATACTGATATGGGCGTGGATTGCGACGACGCGGTCGCGCTCTCTCTGCTCCTCTCACTGGAACAGAGGGGGAGGGTGCGACTGTGCGCCGTCACGACGAGTTCGACACGGACGGGGTCGTCCGCCGCCGTGAGAGCGATTCTCAACCATTACGGCAGAGAACTTCCGCTGGCGCATATGCGCGCGCCCGTCCTCCCCTGCGATTGCGTGGATAACTACGGGCGGGCGCTCATGGCACGCTACCACACCGAGGATTCCGCCGTCCTGCCCGTCCCTCTCATGCGCAAAACGCTTGCGGAACGGAGGGAGACGGTGCTTCTCGCCACGGGACCACTTTCAAACGTGGCGGAACTTCTGCAAAGCGGAGCGGACACGTTCAGCCCGCTTACCGGGGAAGCGCTCGTGCGGGAGAGGGTGAAGTGCGTGTATGCCATGGCAGGACGGTTCGACGCCCCTGCCGCGGAGTTCAACGTGCAACAGGATCCCGCCTCCGCGCGCTACGTCGCAGAGCATTGCCCTGTGCCGATCGTGTTCGTCCCCTTCGAGGCGGGACACGATGTTCTCACGGGTTCCCCGCTGAAAAACCGCGGAGACCACCCCGCTTGGTATGCCATGCGCTGTTTTTTTGTCAACCAATACGGCGTTCCCTTTGAGGAGATCCCGCTCGGCAGGGAAAGCTGGGACCCGATCGCGGCGCTCCTCGCCTGCGGGCTCGGCGAAGAACTCTTCGTGTATGAAAGGGGGACTGTTTCGGTCGGCGGCGACGGCGTTGCGGCTTTCCGTGCCGGCGAAGGCAACCGCTATGTCGTGCGGACGCCCGACCGCTCCCGCGCCGCGGCGGCAATAGACGGACTTCTCTGAACAACAGAAGACCCGCTCCTCTCGGAGCGGGTCCTTTCTTGCGGCTATGGAATGCCGTCCGCATTTGCGGGCGGTTATTTTTCTTGCACGTCGTAATTGCTCTGCTCCACGTCGAGCGCAAATTTTTTGCGGTATTGCGCAGGCGTCTTGCCGTATCGCTTTTTGAAGTCGATGATAAGCGCGGAATCGGAATGGTACCCCACAAGCCGCGCGATCTCGGAGACGGAGTGCGGGGTCTGCTCGAGATATTGCGCCGCATGGTCGAGGCGGAGGCGGATGAGATACTGCTGCGGGGAGAGCCCCGTCTGCTCCGCGAAGAGATGGCGGAAGCGGTCGTAACTGTAATAGACGGACTGCGCGAGCGCCTTCAAGTCGATGTCATTGAAGTAGTAGGAATTGAGGAAGGCGATCGCCGTCTGCAGCTTGGAGGAGACGAGGTTGCGCATCCCCGAGAACTTCCGCGCGATCGTGATGAGGATCTGCTCGGCGAGAGTGTCGATATACATCTCGTAGAAGGGCTGGGAAGTCTTGAGCTCAGACTGCGTGCGGATGAAGAGATCGAGCAGTTTTCCGTCCGACGTGTCCTTGTAAAACCCCATGGGAACGATGGGGAATTCCCCGCCGTAGGTGAGCCCGATGAGATAGTGGGAGCTCACCGTTTCGGCATATTCGGAGTGTAATACGCCCGTCGGAATGAAGACGAAGGTGTCGGGACCGTAGCGGTATTCGAGGTCCCCGATCTTGCCGTAACCCGTCCCGCTCACATAGTACACGATCTCGCAATAGGGGTGACTGTGCACGGGAATATCGAGGGGGACCCTGTCGTACCGCATAAAGCGGGTGTATTTCACGTTGACGTTGAGAACGCTCATACCCGTATTATACCACGCCCGCGGGCGGGTTGTCAACGGGAGCGCGCATGTTCGGCGCCGCGGAAGACGCGGGGGGAGACTTTCCGTTAAGACCGCCGAGCGGCGCCCGCACGGCTGTCTCTTTCCGCCACAAAACGGCACCCTTATCGGGTGCCGTTTTGTGGTGGGCAGGGGTGGATTCGAACCACCGAAGTCAGTGACGTCAGATTTACAGTCTGATCCATTTGGCCGCTCTGGAACCTACCCGTATATGAAATTGTAAAGTCGATCGGTGGAGCCGGTGACGGGAATTGAACCTGCAACCTACTGATTACAAATCAGTTGCTCTGCCGATTGAGCTACACCGGCATGTCCTCATAGAGGACGATATAATTTTCCTCAATTCTCATCAAAAAGATTTGCGCAGCAAAGATTTTTGACGAAAGAGGAGCAACCTGCGTAAAACGCGAGGTTTTCGCGCCTACGCGAAAACCCGCGAAAGGCGCAGAGTTGCGACGTGGTGGCTTGGGGTGGAATCGAACCGCCGACATAAGGATTTTCAGTCCTCCGCTCTACCAACTGAGCTACCAAGCCGTATAGAAGCCTCATTCCTCCGAATGAGGCTTCCCAAACTTTGGCGACCCAGAACGGGCTCGAACCGTCGACCTCCAGCGTGACAGGCTGGCGCTCTAACCAACTGAGCTACTGGGCCATTTCAAGTTTGCGTTCCGAAGGGGGGCGCAGGCGGACTCCCGCGCCGCCGTGCGCCCGAGTGGTGGGCCTTCACGGACTCGAACCGCGGACCGATCGGTTATGAGCCGACTGCTCTGACCAACTGCGCTAAAGGCCCGTGGAAACGGAACGCTCTCTATGGAACGCTTGATTATCATAGTATAATCCCCGCGAAAAGTCAAGTGTTTTTGCGCGTCTTTTCTCCATTTTGAAAAACTTTTTTTCGGCGAGATCTCCTTTTCTTTGCCAATATCCCCGAAAATACGCCCTGCCGCGCCTGTTATAATCGGCGTGATCGCGATCGCAGGGAGGAAAAAGATGAAATTGCAGAGCAACAGGCGGGGGAACGACCTCTACCTCTATCTTTCGGGGGAGCTCGACGAGCACTCCGTCGCGGAGGTCCGCGGGCAGGCGGACCGTGCCATCGAGGAGAACGCGGGGCTTTCGCGCGCCGTGTTCAATCTCGCGGGGGTCAAATTCATGGATTCGACGGGCATCGGGTTTCTCATCGGCCGATACAAAAAACTCAAGAGTTTCGGCATGGACATGTATCTCGAAAACCCCGATGCAAGCGCGGACAAAATTCTTGCGCTCAGCGGCGTTTACACGCTGATGCCCAAGCTGTAAGGATGACGATATGAATGAAATGCGGCTCAAATTTCTCTCCCGTTCGGAGAACGAAACGTTTGCGCGGAACTGCGTGGCTGCGTTCGCGCTCCCCCTCGAACCGAGCCTTTCGGAGCTCTCGGACGTGAAGACCGCTGTCTCCGAGGCGGTGACCAACTGCATCGTGCACGGCTATGCGGGAAGGGAGGGGTGGATCGAGATCGTCTGCAAGACGGAGGAAGGCCGTCTCGACGTTGAAATATCGGACGAGGGGCGGGGGATCGGGAACGTGACGGAGGCGCTCGCCCCCTTCTTCACCACCCTTGCGGACGGGGAGCGCTCGGGGATGGGGTTCACCATCATGCAGACCTTCATGACCGATTTTTCGGTCGTCTCGGAGGAGGGGAAGGGGACCCGCGTGAAGATGAGCAAGACGTTCAAAAAGGCGGAGCCCGATGCTCGATGAGAGGGAGACGCTCGCCCTTCTCCGCCGTGCGAAGGAGGGGGACGCCGCCGCGAAGGAGGAGCTCGTCGCCAACAACACTTCCCTTTTGAAGAGCATTCTGCGGCGATACCTCGGGAAGGGGGTGGATTACGACGACCTCTTTTCCCTCGCCTGCATGGGGTTTTTGAAGGCGATCGCGGGCTTCAATGAGGGATATGGGGTACGGTTTTCGACCTACGCGGTGCCCATGATCGCGGGGGAGATCAAGCGCTTTTTGCGGGACGACGGAAGCGTGAAGGTCTCGCGCGCGATGAAGAAGACGGCGCGGGAGATCAACCGCCATGTGGAGTCCTACGCCGCCGAGCACGGGGAGCAGCCCTCCGTGAAGGAGCTCGCGGAAGTCTTCCACATGGACGAGAGCGAGGTGGTGTTCACGATGGGCTCCTCGCGGATGCCCGTCTCCATCTATGAGGAGGGGGACTATAAAGACGAAAAGGCGGCGCCCCTTTTGGAGCGGCTCCCCGCAGGGGAGGACCAGGACGACATGCTCGAAAAGATGGTGCTGAAAGAGGCGATCGAGAAGCTCCCCGAGCGGGAGAAGAAGATCGTCTTTCTGCGCTATTTCCGCGATATGACGCAGAGCGAAGTCGCGAAGGCGGTCGGGGTCTCGCAGGTGCAGATCTCCCGCATCGAGAGCCGCCTTTTGCGGGAATTCCGAAAAGAACTTACGGAAACGTAAAACGCCGCGCATCCGCGCGGCTCGTTTTATGTTTTTTTTGTGAAAGGAGGGAAACCCCTCTCAATCGTTTGACATTTTATTTTTCCCATGTTAATATGTACACAATTCTACCCGCGTAGCACGCGAACCCTCTCGGCGGAGCCCGGGCCCTTTTTCTTCTATGCGGGAATTGTTCGGTTTTCTTTGCAATCCGGAGGTGACTTTTTTGATAAGAAGACTTGCCAAATGTATTCGGGAATACAAGGTCTCTACGATCTTGTCTCCCGTTTTCGTGACGTTCGAGGTCGTGCTCGAATGCCTGCTCCCGTGGATCACGGCGAACCTCGTCAAGATGATCCGCGTCACGGCGAAAGGCGGCGGGATCCTCATGTGGGGGTCGGGTACCTCGTGGATGACCCTCGGCATCGGGCAATACGCCCTCATCCTCGTGGCGATCGCCGTCGCGTCCCTCATCTGCGGAGCGCTCTCGGGCGTCTTCTGCGCCCGCGCCTCGACGGGGTTTGCGAAGAACCTTCGCAAGGACCTCTACTACAAGGTGCAGGAGTTCTCCTTCGAGAACATCGATAAGTTCTCCACGCCCTCCCTCGTCACCCGCATGACGACGGACGTCGGCAACGTGCAGATGTCCTTCATGATGATCATCCGTGTGGCGGTGAGGAGCCCCATGATGATGATCTTCTCGGCGGTGATGGCGTTCAGCA
>CANREU010000009.1 GCA_947629725.1 uncultured Clostridia bacterium | reverse complement strand
TCGGCTTCGGCGGGAAAGTAAAGCTCGGCGAGAACGAGGTGGACTACACCCTTCTCGACGACGTGAAGCCGCAGGATCTCACCAAATTCGGGCTCATTCCCGAGTTCGTGGGGCGCGTTCCCATCGTGGTCGCCCTGCAGGCGCTCGACGAAGACGCCCTCGTCTCCATCCTCACGCAGCCCAAGAACGCCATCATCAAGCAGTATCAGAAGCTCGTGGGGCTCGACGGCGTGAAACTCACGGTGGAAGACGGCGCGGTCCGCGAGATCGCGAACACCGCCATAAGGTTGAAGACGGGCGCGCGCGGTCTCCGCACGATCATCGAGGGACTCATGACGGACGTGATGTTCGACATCCCCTCCCAGAAGAACGTGGAGGAAGTGATCATCACGCGGGAGTGCGTGGAGAAGGGCGCGAAGCCCAAGCTCGTGTTTAAGCAGTCGGCGTGATTTTCCGACCCCATGTATAAAAAAGAGACGAAAAGCCGCCCCATGTGCGGCTTTTTTGTTTACATATTATTATGCCTCGCGCGCACATGCGTGGAGAAACGCCCCCTCCGCGGGCGATGGGTAGGAGTGGGGGCAAGACCTGCCCCCTCCGTGGGAGGGGGGGGTAGGGGGGTGGGGCGGCGCCTCTCCTCTTGCCTCCCCCCTTATACTTGAGGGGGGGAGGGTAGGGTGAGGGGTGCCATAAAACACGTCATGTTGAGCGTAGTCGAAACATGTCCGCATGATGAGATTCCTCACATTCGTTCGGAATGACGTAAGTAGGCTCCGTTCGGAATGAGGGAAAACCAGCCCTCGCCCTCCTTTGGGGGGGCGAGGGGTAGGGGTGCGGGGGGCAAGACCTGCCCCCTTTGAAAAAGGGTAGGCCTTTTTTGCTTCGCAGAGCAGGGCTGCGAAAGCCCGCCTCCCCCAAAATCCTCGAAAAACCCCGAAAAATCCGATTATTTCTGCCAAAACCGAAAAATTTCACATAAAAAACACGTTTTTCAATTGACGTCGCGCGCGTACTATGATACAATACAGGTGTACGCGAGTTTATGCGTATAATATTATTAGGGGAGTTGTTTTTATGAAAAAACATTTCTGGCAGATCCTCACGGCGCTCCTCCTCGTCTGTCTCACGGCGGGCGTGGCGGCGGCATGCCGCGACGACAAAGAGCCCGATCCCAACCCCGCGGACAAGACGTACACGGTGACGTATGTCGGCGGCGACGGGGCAACGGGCACTGCTCCCACGGAGCCGTCCCACAAGGCGGGTGAGACGTTCACCGTCGCCGGGCAGGGCACCCTTGAGAAGGCGGACCATTCCTTTGCGGGCTGGAACGACGGCGCGGCCGACTATCTTTCGGGCGCGACCTACACGATGCCCGCGAAGAACGTCACTTTCACCGCGAATTGGAGCAACATTGCCGATAATTATACCATCCGTTTCCTCATTGATGAGGACGGGGTAGGCGGAAACGAGCCCACGATCCTCACCGCTCTCACGATTTCGGTTGAGGCGGGGGACGCGATCGGCACCCTTCCCACCGCCGAATCGAGCGATATTCTCGCCGAGGCCATCCCCTACGGGAAGGCGCTTTCGGGCTGGTCGGCGACCAACGGCGGCACCGCCATCGACGCGACTTGGATCCCTACGGAGAGCACCGATCTCTATGCCATCCTCACGGAGGGAACGAAGCTCACCCTTGCCTATAACGCGGGCGAAGGCAGCGGCTCGCAGACCGCGGAAGCGACCCCCACCGAGCACTTCGGTTCCGATAGCTGGGTCCTCCTTCCCGAGAGCAACTTCACCGCTCCGAGCGGCAAAGTGTTCGGTTATTGGACGGTCGGCGCCGACGACGAAGTGCATAATTATGCAGCGACTGCATACGCAGATCTTCGCGATCTCGACGACTACGCTGTAGAAAATGTGACCACTCTCACCGCCCATTGGCTCACGCAGGCGGAGCTCGACGCCATCACCCACAAGGTGACCTTGCAGGATGCGGCGGAGAACCCCACCCAGACGGACGGCGAGTCCATCAAGGGCGTTTCGGGCGAGGACTACGCCAACGCGACCTTCGTGTTCCCCGCATGCTCTTTCACCGCGCCCGAAGGGAAGGAGTTCGATTACTGGGACTACATGGGCGTGCACTATCAGGCAGGCGCCCGCGCCGAATTGCAGGGCACCGACGTCACCGCGACCGCTTGCTGGAAGACGGCCGCCACGCCTACCCCCCCCTCGGAGAAATATGACCTCACTTGGGAAGCGGGCATGGCGGGCTATACGCCTGCCGAAGGCGTCGAGGGCATCCCTGCGGCGGCGGAGTACGAGGAGGGTGCGTCCATCACCATCCCCGCCGACCCCACGCTCGAAGGCTACGTGTTCGACGGTTGGCTCGCAAAACTTTTCATTCATAATCAGGACTCTGAAGATCCGGCCGAGGGCAGCTGGGATGGCTTGCTCGGCAATAACAGCGGCAGCACCTACCTCTTCTTCCATGATATTACGGGCAAGACGAGCGAGAACTATACGCTTTCCTCTACCCTCACCATGCCCGGCCAAGCGGTCCACATGGTTGCACAGTGGAAGGAAGAATTTACGATCACCTACAATTTCGGCGAGGGCTATGCGGGTTCGACGCAGCTCTACTCTCCCGAAAAAGCGCTTGAATTTGAATCCTACACGGTGAAGGACGCGCCCGTATGGGAAGGTCACCACTTTGTGTGCTGGGAACAAAAGATCGATGATAGCTATAGCGCGAAGTATGTAGCGGGCAGCGCGATCGAGCACGTGACGGGCAATATAACTCTCACCGCCGTTTGGACGGAGAAAGAGCAGTTCACCATCACCTTCAAGGTGAAGGACCAAACGGTCAAGGAGATCACGATCAACCCCGGCGAGACCCTCGCAGGCAAGACGCTCCCCACCGACGACGAGATCAACGCGAAACTCGATCTTGATTTGGATACTTTCTTGGGCTGGCTCGTCGGCGGCGAGTCCGTCAACTTCGAGACATGGCTTCCCACGGACGACGCCGAGGTCACGGCAAGTATCGACACCTATGTTGCGCCCGACATCTCCAAATATCCCACCGTCATCCTCTATGCGGGCGAGATCGAGAATGCGGAGGAATACGAAGTTCCGAAGACAGCCACATGGCTCCGCGGCACGCTTTCCTCGTTTGAGGATTCGCCGGATGAATGGACGTTGAAAGTTCCCACCGAAAACCCGTTCACCGTCAACAGCGATAAGTCCATTACGGGTTGGTATTGCTATCAAAAATTGCCCGACTATATGGGCGGCGGCACCGAAAAGACCGATTTGTCCGATTTGGCTGTTGACGGCTGGGTCACGTTGAATATTTTGTTCGGCGAAGGCGAATACAGCGCACTTCCCGACGAAGTGCTCAAGATCTATGCCGAGATCGACAACCCCACGCCCGTAGAGCCCGAGGAGGACCCTACCTACACCGTGAAGTTCTGGCAGGATAAGGACCGGTACGACGGCGAGCCCGCGGGCACGTTGACCTATACGTGCGCCGACGAGGCCGCGATCACCGACGACGCCGAACACATCCTCGCGGCGATCGCGAAGAAGTACTACACCTTCGACGGCTGGTATGTCGCCACCGATGGCGGCGAGACCCCGTATGATACGACCTTCGTGCCCTCCGATCACAACACCGACCACGAGATCAATGTCTACGCCAAGTGGACGCAGGTCGAGAGCCTTCCTTCCGATGTCCAGACCGCGAGCCCCGAAGCGCCCATTACGATCGGCGCGGACGGCAACACCTCCGGTGCGCCCAACCCCGACGGCAAAGGCGGCACGGGTGTGCAGTGGACGGGCAAGATCGAGAAAGGTTATCATTACACCTATTCCGGAACGCAGACGAGCGCGGCGGCAAATGTGGGAGGCGATCAGCTTTTCAAGAGCATTCTCACCTATATTTGGAGCGGACTTGAACGCCACGGCTTCTTCCGTGCGGATCGGTTCATCGCGGATAGCACTTGGAGCAATGATGTTCTCGGTGCGAATTGGGGAGCTGCCGAAAATTGGGTATTCACCAAGAACAGCACCGTAAACGACTTTGGAGAGAAGTTCATCAATGCGTTGAACGGCACGTTCTCGATCGACATCGACTGGACGGATGAAACCGTTATCTTGGTCTACATGAAGTTCACGGCGACCGCCGGCGCAGAAACGGGGTATGGCGACTCCTACTACACAATCGTGGCGAGCGCGGGGCACACGTTGAAAGACGAGTACAGCATCGGCTTTGCTGCCGAAAAAGCGCAGGCTAAAATCACGAGCATTACAAAGGATCAAGAGGCCGTTTCTATAGGCGCCGCGAAGCCCACGCCGAGCGAAAATCAGACCGATCCCACCATCGGCGACGCGGCGTTCAATCTTAATTTTACGGCAAGCAACCCCGCTTGGTGTGGCAAGTCCTTCAAGCAAGGCGAAAAGATCGTTCTTACGGGTACGATCCAAACCCCCGGAACAAACGGCTATCATGTCCCGATCGCTTATATCATGAGCGGGAAGTATAATTTCAGTCTCTTCCGCCTCGATGGTTGGATCGGCGACATCAATAGCGGTCATCGCAACGATTGGGAAGGCTACACGAATACCTCCGCCCCCGGCATTGCAGGCGCAGACGGGAACTATGGCGGTCAGGCAGGGGATGGCGATACCGCATTCTTAACTGCAATGAAAGAGGGCGGCGTTGCCTTCACCCTCACCTACGATTGGGCGACGGCGAACACGATCACGATCACTGCGAAGTACGAGAAGGGCGACATGACGAGAACGACGGTATTCACGCTTACGGCAAAAGGCGAGAAATTTGCGTTTGACGAATACTATATCGGCCTCGGCGGTGAGAAGATCTACTTGCAGATCAGCAACATTGCCTATCCCACAGCCGACTGATAGTCCCCAGACCCAAAAAACCAAAAACCAAAAAGAGCGGCTCCGCCGCTCTTTTTGTATGCCCTCGTTTCCCGTCCCCGCCCCGCCCCTGCTTCCTCACGCCCTCGCCCCCCTGTGGGGGGCGAGGGGTAGGGGTGCGGGGGGGGTATAAAACACGTCATGTTGAGCGAAGTCGAAACATGACCTTATGAGATTCCTCACGTCCGTTCGGAATGACGTAGCAGGACGGTTCGGAATGACGCGGGCCGAGCAGTCACCCTCGTCCTCGCCCTCCTTGCTTCCCCCTCTTGGGGGAAGTACCCCGACCAACCAATCTTGCTTCCCCCTCTTGGGGGAAGTACCCCGCAGGGGGGATAGGGGTTTGCAGACTGCCCGAACCCCCTCACCGCCGTAAAGAACACGGCGGAGCTCCCCCAAGAGGGGCGCCGAGAAAAGGCGAATTTCCGCCTCGCTATAAAATACGTCACCCTGAGCGAAGTCGAAGGGTATCCTTATTATAATAATGTCATGTTTCGACAAGCTCAACATGACGTATTTGTACGCCTTTCGCGTAGTAAAACCTCCTCCCTCGTTTGAGGGGGGAGGGTAGGGTAGGAGGAGCAAAACCTGCCCCCTCCGTGGGAGGGGGGTAGGGGGGTGGGGCGGCGATCGGGCATGCCCACCCTCGTCCCTGCGGGACACCCCCTCCTATGGAGGGGGCAAGAGAGCGGGCGGGGTATTTCAACACTTGCCCTCCCCCTACGTGAGGGGGAGGGGTAGGGGTGAGGGTCCGCCCTCGATTATCCGTAACCTCAATCTACCGACCCGCTATAAATCACGTCACCCTGAGCTTGTCGAAGGGTATCCACATTAAATTAAGGTCATGTTTCGACAAGCTCAACATGACGTATTTGTACGGTGCCGAGAGAGAGGCGTAAAAAAGGCAAAACAAAAATTTTGTGCACTTTGTACAACTTGCACGACGAACTTTGTTATAATTTTTACTTGAACTTTTCCCCCGTTTCGTGTAAAATAAGAGCATAAAATCCAGCTTTCTATAAAGGGAGGAAGTTATGTCCGGTCTGTTACTCAAAGGCATCAACAAAGTCTATCCCGGCGGGAACCAGGCAGTGTTCAATTTCTGCCTCGACATCCGGGACAAGGAATTCATCGTCTTCGTCGGTCCCTCCGGCTGCGGCAAGTCGACGACGCTCCGCATGATCGCGGGTCTCGAAGAGATCTCCTCGGGCGAGCTCTATATCGACGGCAAGCTCGTGAACGACGTCGTCCCGAAGGACAGGGACATCGCGATGGTCTTCCAGAACTACGCGCTCTATCCGCACATGTCCGTGTACGACAACATGGCGTTCGGTCTCAAGCTCCGCAAAGTCCCGAAGGACGTCATCAACGAAAAAGTGAAGGCGGCTGCCGAGATCCTCGGCATCACCGATTACCTGTCCCGTAAGCCGAAGGCTCTTTCCGGCGGTCAGCGCCAGCGTGTCGCGCTCGGCAG
The DNA here is from genome assembly GCA_947629725.1 of uncultured Clostridia bacterium. Classification (GTDB taxonomy): domain Bacteria; phylum Bacillota; class Clostridia; order Christensenellales; family Borkfalkiaceae; genus Gallimonas. The sequence continues at coordinate 12,858 of CANREU010000009.1, read as the reverse complement.
AACGATCGTCCGCGAGCCCAAAGTCTTCCTTCTCGACGAGCCCCTGTCCAACCTCGACGCGAAACTCCGTGCGCAGATGCGTACCGAAATTTCCAAGCTCCATGTCCGCCTCGCGACGACGTTCATCTACGTCACGCACGACCAGATCGAGGCGATGACGATGGGCACCCGTATCGTCGTCATGAAGGACGGCTTCATGCAGCAGGTCGATACCCCTCAAAACCTCTACGACTACCCGATCAACCTCTTCGTTGCGGGCTTCATCGGCACCCCTCAGATGAACTTCTTCAAGAAGTCCACCATCACGCAGGACGAGAGCGGCAAGGTGTACGTCAACTTCATCGGCGGCAACAAGATCGTGCTTCCCAAGTCGATGGTCGCGAAGATCAAGAACTTCGAGGAGTATGTGAACACCGATAAGCTGGTCACCCTCGGCGTCCGTCCCGAAGACATCCATGAGGACGACCTCTTCATCTCCAACTCGCCCGAAACGGTCGTGAAGGCGAAGATCGAAGTCATCGAGAAGCTCGGTGCGGAGACCCAGATCTACTGCGACCTCGACTACGAGAGCGGCAAGAGCTCCGTCGTCGACAACGCGGCGCAGATGATCGCGAAGATCTCCTCTCGTGCGACGGTGGAACTCGGCGAGATCGTGGAGCTCGCGTTCGACGCGCAGCACATCCACCTCTTCGACGACTACACCGAGGCGACGATGCTCGAGCGCGATGAGCACTACGACGTGATCCCCGAAAACGCGGAGGGCGCGGCGTTCGTGCCTCCTACACCTCAAGAGATGAAGGAGATGATCGACAAGGCGCGCGTCGTCACGAAGGAAATGAAGCGCGAGGCGAAGCGGCAGGCGAAGTTCGCGGCGAAGAAAGCGGAGGCGGAGAAGAAGGCCGCCGAGGCCGAGGCAGCCGCAAATGCGGAAGCTCCCGCCGAAGAAGAGACCCCTTCCGAGGAAGAGCCGAAGGAAGAATAACCGAGTTACAAAAGAGCGTTTGCCGCGCGGCAAGCGCTCTTTTTTTGCCTTTTCCCGCGAAAGGATTGACAAAACCGTCGGAACAGGCTATCATAGAGGGAAGAACGAAAGGAGGGGAGCGGCATGTGGTGGAATGTGATCGTGGAAGCGCTTACGGATACGCTTTGGCTCTTCCCCTTCCTCTTGCTCCTCTATATCCTCATCGAGCTCATGGAGCACAACACGCGGCTGGGCAAGCCCTTCAAGGCCCTTTCGGGAAAGTGTGCGCCCCTCATCGGCTCGGCGGCGGGGCTCGTCCCCATGTGCGGATTTTCGGTGATGGCGGCCAAGCTCTACCGCCACCGCCACATCACCCTCGGCGCCCTCTTCGCGGTGCTCATCTCGACGAGCGACGAGGGCCTGCTCGTCCTCCTGCTTTCAACGGCGGAGGGCTTCGGCTGGGCGGAAAAGGGGATCGCCATAGGGCTCTTGTGCGGCGTCAAACTCCTCTTGGGCATTCTCATAGGGTATGCGATCGACCTCGTCTGCGCCCGTAAACACCCCGTCGCCCCCCTGCCCTCCCCCTCGGAACACCACGATCACGAACACGGACACGATCATGACCGTGAGGACGAGGAGGACCACGAGCACGGCAACTGCGAGTGCAACGAGCTCTCGGTGTGCGAACACAAAAAAGTGAGCACGCTGCGGCTCTACCTCCTCTCGCCCCTCCTGCACGCCCTCGAAGTGGCGGCATTCGTGCTCCTTGCGAACCTCGTGTTCGGTTTTCTTGTTTACGGGATCGGCGAGGACCGGCTCGTCGCCTTCCTGCAGGCGGACGGTTTCTATTGGGCGCAGCCCGCCGTCAGCGTGCTCGTGGGGCTCATCCCGAACTGCGCCTCCTCCGTCCTCCTCGCGGAGACCTATGCCCTCGGCGGCATCGGCTTCGGCGGGCTCCTCGCGGGGCTCACGGTGAACGCGGGGCTCGGCTATCTTGCCCTCTTCCGCGGGAAGAAAGAGCTCGGGCGGGCGTTTGCGATCGTCGGCGCAATGTGTATTCTCGGGCTTGCGGCGGGCTACGCCGCGAACGCGATCTTTCTACTGATATAGCGGGCGACGCCCGCGCGGAGGCGCTATGGTTGTCTATCCTTCCGCACCGAAGAGAAACCCCGCGGTAGGGGAAGGAGAGATGAGAACTTGCAGCGTGGAAGAGGGGGTCCGCGAGACCCTGTCCCGCACGGCGGGCAGGGCGCTGTTCGTCACCGACGGCACGGCGCTCGCGGCGTTTTCTTCCGTGTCCTCCCCGCGCGCGACCTTCCTCGTCTACGACGGGGACGCCCTCCCGCTCTTCTGCCTTGCCGACGGGGTCGGGTGCATCCTCGTCGCGGGGAATGCGGAGACGGTGCGCGCCGCCCGCTACTTCTCCGAGGCCTGTTCGGTTCCCTGCGCGATCTTCCCCTCGGAGGCGGCGTTAGACGGCGTTTTTGCGCACATGGGGTGCGTTTTTCTCGATAAAGAGCCCCAAAGAGCACCTCTAAGGAGGGGGACCGTCTACCTCGATCCCGCCCTCCTTTCCGCCTCCGCCGCCGAAGGTTACGCGCGGCTCCTTTTAGGGCGGCTCGCCCTCTTTGAGGAGAGGGCGCTCGCGGGGATCTTCCGCCGCGAACGCTGTCCCCGCTACGAGGAGGGGTACGCCGTCCTTGCGGAGACGGGGGAGGACCTTTCCTCGATCGTGCGGGCAAACGCCGCCCTGCGTCTTGCGGAGGAGGAAGGGCTCGCTTCGGGGGAGGGGATCGTTCTCTCCCGCGGGCTCGCGGGCGCTCTCCCCTCGTGGCGGGCATACCGCGCCCTTCTCGGGCTCTATCTCGCCTTCTTCCGCTTCGGAAAGCCGCAGACCTACATCGTTCCCGACTATGCCGCGCGGGCGAAAGCGGCGGGGGTGAACTACGGGGAGCTTGTCCTCCCCACGCCCGCGGAGTACGCTTCTCGCGCCCTCTCTCTGGAGCGGGTCCGCGCGGAGGCGGTGCGGGAACTTCTTTCCCTCGAAAGGCGACTGGAGCGCGATCTGCGCGTCTTGCGCACCCTGCACGGCGCTGTCTTCCCCGAGACGTGCGCAAGAGAAGCATGGAAAACCCTGCCCGAACGCTGTCCGCGCTCCCTTTCGGCGGCGATCCGCGACTTCGGGCTCATGGAGCAGTTATGACAAAAGAAGAGATCCTCGCGTCCTCCGATCTGTTTCTCCTCGACCTCGACGGCACCCTCTACCTCGGCGACCGTCCGATCGGGGCGGCAAAGGAGACCCTCGCGCGGCTGCGGGAGATGGGGAAGAAGCTCGTCTATCTCTCCAACAACTCCTCCCGCACGGAGGCGGAATACCGCGAAAAGCTCACCCGTATCGGCTTTTTCGACGAACGGGACGGCGTCTTCACGTCCGCCACGGCGACGGAGGGGTACCTCTTGGCGGAGCATGCGGGAAAGAAAGTCTTCCTCCTCGGGACGGAGGCGCTCCGCGCGGAGTTCGTGGCGCGGGGGATCCCCCTCGGCGAAGAGGATCCCGACCTTCTCGTCCTCGCCTACGACGTGGAGCTCACCTTTGAAAAGCTCCGCCGTTTCGACCGTTTCCTGCGCCTCGGCAAGCCCTATTTCGCGACCCATCCCGACAATGTCTGCCCGACGGAGGACGGTTCCATGCCCGACGTGGGTTCCTTCATCGAGCTCTTCGCCCGCTCTTCGGGGCGGCGGCCCGACCTCATCGTCGGCAAGCCCTATCCCCTCATGGCGGAGGAGCTCGAGAGGCGGTACGGCGTACCCCGCTCCCGCATGTGCACGGTGGGGGACCGCATGTACACCGACATCCGCTTCGGGAACAGGAACGGGATCAAGAGCGTGCTCGTCCTCTCGGGGGAGACGACGGCGGAGACGGCGGCGGATTTCCCCGATCTGCCCGACCTCGTTCTGCCCGACGTCAACGCCATTTTTTGAAAAAACGTTTGAAAGCCGCGCTTTTGCGGTATGAAATAAAAAAGCCGCGCAGGCGGCGGAGGAAACCATGAAGGAAGTTACGGTCACAGAGCGCTCGCCCGCGCTCCTCATCACCCTCACGGGGATCATCGACTCGGGCAATGCGGACGAATTCTACGAGGAGGTCGCCGCGGCATACCGCGAGTCTCCCGCCGATCTCGTCTTCCGCTGCGGCGGGCTCGAATTTATCGACTCCACGACTCTCGGGACGTTCGTCAAACTCTTGAAGGTCGTGGCGGCGGACGGGCACAACATGCGCCTCGAGGGGCTGCGGAAGAGCATCCGCAAGCTCTTCACGATCTGCGCGCTCGACGCCATCATGGAGATAGCGGAATGAAAGAGTTGCTTTCTTTGCGTTTCCCCCTCGAAAAGGAGGGGATGACGACCGTCCGCCTCGCGACGGGCGGCGTGTGTTCGCAGCTCGGGTTCGACCTCGACGCGAGCGAAGATTGCAAGGTCTGCGTCACGGAGAGCCTCCTGCTCCTCATGCACGCGGGCTATGCGTGCGCGGAGCTCGTCTTCGCCTCGGAAAACGGGCTGCATGTGCGCGTTTCGGGCGACGGACAGGGGCTCGGGACGGCTTGCGAGGAGGACGACATCTCCTTCGCCCTGCTGGGCGCGCTTGCCTACGGCGTCAACACGGAAAAGAGGGAGGGGCGGCTTCAAAGCGTCTCCTTCCGCTTCGGAAACTGATATGACGGACGGGGAACTTTTTCGGGAATACCGCAAGACGGGGGACCCCGCGATCCGCAATGCGATCGCGGAGAAGTATCTCTATGTCGCGAAGGTGATCGCGAAGAAGTTCGTCGGGCGCGGGGTGGAGTACGACGACCTCTTGCAGGTCGCCTCGCTCGCCCTCATCAAGGGGATCGACCGCTTCGACGAGACGAAGGGGATGCAGTTTTCCACCTTCATCACGCCCACCGTCACGGGGGAGATCAAGAACTACTTCCGCGACCGTTCCCGCCTCGTCCACCTGCCGCGGAAGGTGGCGGAACTGCGCGGCGCGGTGAAGCGGGTGTCGGACGAGATGTTCGCGGAGAGCGGCAAAAAGCCGTCTGCGGGGGAGATAGCCCTGCGGCTCGGCGTCTCGGAGGAAGAGGTGGTACGCGCGGCGGAGGCGGGCGTGGTCGTCTCGCTCGACCGTCCCGCGGCGACCGAGGAGGGGGGCGGGTATTACGACGTGATCCCCTCCGACGACGATTCCTTTGAAAAGCTCGAATCGCACGACGAGCTCCGCTCCGCCGTAAAAATTCTGAATGAACGCGAGCGCGAACTCGTGCGCTGCCGCTTCGGGGAGGAGCTCTCCCAAACGGAGACGGCGCGCCGCATGGGGGTCTCGCAGATGTACGTCTCCCGCCTCGAGCGCAAGATCCTCGAGAAACTGCGGGAACGCATGGGGGAGGGCGCGGTATGACGGAGTGGATCGAAGACTTTGCGTCCCTCCGCGAGGCGCTCGGGAGGCTCTGCGAGGCGCTCGGCGGGCTCCCCGAGGAGACGGTATTCGACAGCCGCCTCGTCGCGAACGAGCTCCTCTCCAACGCCCTCCGCTACGGGGGAGGACGGGCGCGCCTCTGTTACGGCTTCGGCGGGGGGGAGGTGCACATCAGCGTGAAGAGCGCGAACGGCTTCCGCCCGCCCGAAAAAACCTCCCTCTCCGCACCCCTTTCGGAGAGGGGACGGGGACTCTTTCTTGTCGACGAGCTCGTCTCTTCCCGCCTCTACGACGAGGAGGAAGGGATCTGCGTCATCCTCCGCTTCAGGGAAAAGTGACACATAGGGTCGAAAAAACCGCGCCTTCCGCGCGGTTTTTTCTTTGCTCTCGCCCTCCTCCGGGGCAATAGGTGCAGGGGGACTGCCCCCTCCGTGGGAGGGGGATAGGGGGAGCTCTTTTTCTTGCCTCCCCCCTTATACTTGAGGGGGGGTAGGGTGAGGGGTGGCAGGAAAGAGCGAGATTCCTCACTTCGCTCGGAATGACGTAAAAAGAGGGGGCGCCGAGAAGAGGGCGCGCGTTTTCACCTCCTCCCTCGGTTTTCGTGCTCCACCCCCCTTAGTCCCCCCGCCGAAGGCAGGGGGTTTATTTTCTGCGCGCCCCGATTTACGGTTTTTCACCTCCTCCCTCGTTTGAGGGGGGAGGGTAGGGTGGGGGGAGCGTTCGTTTTTACGTCCCCACCATATCCCGGCCATGACGAATGAGGTGTGTGCAAACTGTTTCTTCCTTATCCCCCCAAAACAAAAACGCTCCGCGCTGCCGCGCGGAGCGTTTCGCTCTCTTTTCAGCTGTTTTTGCTCACGAAGTCGTAGAGCTTGTTGAGGAGGCCTGCGGAGATGTTGTTGCGGTATCTGCCGAGGTAGATGAATACTTTGGTGAAGAACTCCTTATTGTTCCCGCCGATCACATAGTGCGGGAGCCCGATCTGCCCGTATTTGCCGGCGATGAAGAGGTCGCCGAACTCGTTCTTCTCCTGCGGGGTGAGCCCGCTGATGAAGGGGTCGTAGGTGTATTGCGCGTCCAACCCGTAGGCGGCGGAGGATTGATACCCCGCGGGCACGGGCACATAGGGCTGTTGACGGTAGGGCTGTGCGCCGTAGGGCTCGAACGGGGGCTGCGCGGCTTCGTAGGAGGAAGCGGGCGGGGCGGGCGTGGGCGGCACGCCGTGCGCGAGCGCCTCCATCGAGCGCTCGAATTCGCTCATCGCCTCCTGTGGCTCGACGGCGGGCTCGGGAGCGGGTTCTTCCGCTTGCTCCTCCTGCTCCTCCGCGGGCTCCTCCTGCTCCTCCGCACGGGGGAGTTCCTGCTGCTCTTCCTCGGGCTCTTCCTCGGGCTCTTCGCGGACCTGCTCTTCGCCGAGCCAGCTGCCCGACGTCTTTTCCGCGCGCGCGGTCTTCTTTTTCCGCACGGCAGCGGCGATCACCGCCACGAGTGCGACGAAGCACGCCGCGATCCCCGCCGCGATGAGAAGGAGTGCGGGAAGGGTGAGAACGGCGTCCCATGCGGGCGCCTTTACGCCCCCCGCGGGGAAGAAGACGAGCACGAGCGCGAGCGCAACGGAGAGGAGCACCTGCAGGGCGGCGCGCACGAGGTCGAGGAGATAGAAGCGGTCGCTGCACAGGCGGACCGCCGAAACGGCGAGGTTTGCGAGCGTGAGGAGCCCCGTCAGAATGACGGCGAGGCGCAGAAGAAAGCCGACGTCCTCCGCTTTCGAGACCTGAGAGGAATAGGCGATGATATGGATGAGACGGATGTTGCCGTAGCCGTTTGTTGTGGCGGGGAAGAAAAAGCCGACCGCGGCGAGCGCGAAGAAGAACAGGAGCGCCGCGTTGAGGAAGCCGTACCACTTCTTGCTCGCAAGTCCCGCGAGGATGAGGAGCCCCGCGAGCATCACGAGCGTGAGAAGGGAGGTGATGTCGAAGAAGGAGAGGATCTGCTTTGCCGCAAGGTCCGTCGAATAGATGGGGCACGCCATGCGGACGAGGTAGAGAGCGCCGTAAGCGAAGAGAGGAAGGGCGACGCTCGCATAGGCGCACCTCTTTGCCGCCTTCGCCTTTTTGAGCGCAAGCGCCGCGATCGCGGTCGCAAAAGAGGCGGCGATGGCGAGAAGAAGCACATAGTGGAGCCAATAGAGGGAGGCGCTGTACACGCCGCCGAGCCCCAAAACTTTGAAACTATCTATGATATTCTTTACGTTGAGGCAGTCCTTGAAGGTTTGCGCGCCGCCCTTGAAGAGATCGGTCAGAATGAAGACGTAGTTGCCCAAATAGCTCCCGTGCCACTTGCCCGTCTCAAGGTCGGGGACAAAGGCAATCGAGGGGATGAGCCTTCCGAGATAGCCCAAAACGAGCCCGAGGACGCCGACGAGCGCGCCGAAAACGGCGAGCACGCGCCAGCCCGCGGCGATCTTTTCGCGCGGTTGTTTCTCGGCGGATCCCGCCTCAAATTCCTCTTCGGGGGGTACCATGTCCGCGTTTGCGCGTTCTTCGGCAAACGTCGCTTCGGCATCTTGAAGTTGAACAATATCCGACATATATTTTTGCTCCCGGGCAATTTTCAGCCTACCATGACCGAGGTTAGCCCGATTTTTTTGCACGCTTCTATTATAACACGCGCTATGCGCGCTGTCAACTCTTATGCAAAAATTTCCGAAAGTTCTTTCTTCTTTTTCCTTTTTCGCGCGAATAAAGGGCGTTTTCGCGGGGAAAAATCGGGAAAAAAGAAAAAACTCTTGCTATTTTCCCTCGGACATGGTATAATCATTTTGTCTGAAATGCGCCAAAATCATGCGCGGGAGGGAAACATGGATTCGGGAACGGAAGCGGAGCTCAAACGGATCTTCGAAGACATCCGCGAGCGGACGGGGGCGGCGATCTCCCTCGAGTCCTTCGGGGAGGAGGAGACGGCGTTCACCTTCGAGTACGGCGGCAAAAAACTCACCGCCTATCTCAAGGGCACGGGCGAGACGGCGGAAGCGGGCGCGCGGCTCGCGGGGTACCTTCTCTCGAGCGGCGATCTCGGCGGGGGCGGCGACCGGAACACACGCCTCAAAAGCATCTTGCTCGGCGAGGGGGGCGCGTGGAGCGCCTTCCGCTTCCTCACCAAATACAACATCCCCGACAGGCCCTGCTACGCGATCGACCTTCTGCCCGAGCGGCACCTCGAAGAGGCGGTCTTGCACGTGGAGCGCTGTTTGGAGGGGACGGGCGATCTCGCCGTGAAGATGGACGACACCCGCCTTGCCGTCGTCAAGTTCCAGGAGGAGGGGCAGTCCCCCTACGACTTCGGCGTCTTCCTCTCCCAGTCCCTCTTTGAGGAGCTCGGGATCAAGACAAATGTAGGGGTGGGGTGCGAAATGAAGTCCTTTTCGGAGATCGCGACTTCCTACAATCAGGCGGTGACGGCGGTGCGCATGAGCATGACCTTCCACTCCGAGTGGGAGGTGCACTCCTACCGCGAGTATCTCCTCGTCCGTCTTCTTGAGGACGTGCCCGAGTCCCGCCTCAAAGATTACATGGAGCAGTTCCGCATCACGGACGCGGCGGAGGTATTCGCCGACGAGGACATGACGGGCACGGCGGAGGCGTTTCTGGAGAGCAGCCTCAACGTCTCGGAGACCTCGCGCAACCTCTTCATGCACCGCAACACCCTCGCCTACCGCCTCGACAAGATCGAGCGCATCACGGGGCTCAACATCCGCAAGTTTTCGGACGCGGTCACCTTCCGCGTCATCACCATCCTCTATAAACTGCTGAAACATTGAGGTCGCAATGAAACGTTCCGTACATCCGAATGGCAACAAAACGGCGCAGTGGATCGTCATTGCCGCCGTCGGCGCCGTCCTCGTCGTCGGCGCATTTCTCGCGGGCTGGTTCGGGCGGTATGCCGCCATCGACCCCCGCATGCGCGGATTCCTCTGGGCGGTAGACGTCACCGAGAAGAATTTCAACGGGGAGTTTGATGAGGACGCCCTCTACGAAGAGCTCTACGGTCTCCTCTCGCCCGACGATTTCTCCCGCCACTACACCGCCGAAGAATACGCCGAAGCGGAGAAAGAGGCGGCGGGGGAGAATGAGGGCTACGGGCTCTCGATCGACGGCACGGGCGCGGAGGACGAGGTGCTCGTCGCCCTCGTCGTCGGCAATTCTCCCGCCTACCGCGCGGGGCTCCGTGCGGGGATGCGGGTGTACGCATGGTCGGCGGACGGCGGAGAGGAGCGGGAAACGGCCTCGCGCGAGGAGTTCCTCGCGGGGGTGCGCGCCGCAAAGAGCTGCACGTTTACGGCGGGCTATTCCTCCGAAAACACGCAAACATATACGGTCGAACGGAAGGCGTACCTCGCCTCCTATTGCTACTATGCGGACTCGGACGGGAGCTTTGCCTTCCTCTCGGAGAGCGGAAAGCCCGTCCTCACCGAGGTCACGGAGAGGGACGGCGCCCTTCGCGGTGCAGACAGTGCGACCGCCTATCTCCGCCTCGACGGGTTCAGCGGCAACGCGGCGCAGGAGCTGAAGGATTGCCTCCTCAAGATGAAGGACCGCGGGCGGGAAAACCTCGTCCTCGACCTCCGCTCCGACGGCGGCGGCGCGCTCGACATCCTCGTGCCCATCGCGGCGCACCTCTCTAAAAACGCGCCCGCAAAGAGCCCGCTCATCACGACCGCCCGCTACAAAGGAGGGAGGGAAGTGCGCTACACCGCCTCCGCGGGGGACTACTACTCCTACTTCACCCCGTCCTCCCGCGTGATGGTGCTGGCGGACGAGAACACCGCCTCCGCCTCCGAGTGCCTCATCGGCGCGATGATCGACTACGGCACGATCGGGTATGGCGACATCGTCGTGCGGGAGGAGACGGGGCGCACCTACGGCAAGGGCATCATGCAGTCCCACTTCTACAACACGGGCCCGGGCGGAGACGGCGGCGTGATGAAACTCACGGTGGCGACCGTCCACTGGCCCCTTTCCGGGAAGTGCATACAGGGGATCGGCGTGGGCGTAAGCGACGGCGCGGCCGCCGTTTCGGCGCCCCTCATCCACGGCGAAGAGGACGATATGCTTGCCTACGCCCTCGGAAGATTATCCTCTCCGCTTTAAGTATTCTTCGAGAACGCTCGCGTTCCCCGCTCCTTCAAAGGGGCGGGGTTTTTCTTGCGGCGTTTCCTCCTTTTCGGGGCGTTTTGCTGGAATGGGGTCAGATTTTTCGCCCTCCGCCCGTGCAGATTCCGCGATGATGGAGATGAGTTCGCGGTTTTCGCGGTAGAAGGAGAGGAAGTTTTCGAGGGTGTGTTTGAGGTCGGAGCGCTCGTCGCTCATAAAGAGGAGGAGCGCAAAGATAAGAATTTCCATATCCCCATCGTATGCCGCTAACAAAGTCCGCGTTCGCCGCATAGGATGGGGCGAGAGGTGGCTATGAAAGATTTTGCGGACTTTGAAGGCAGGAAGACGGAGGAGGACTGGCTGCGCGAGGCGCAGGAGATCGCGGAGAACTACCGCGGCAAGAGCGAGGGGGACCTCTTGAAGGCGATCTATGCCCGCGCCCTCGAGGGGCGGCGGGAGGGCACCCTCACCGATGAACAGATCGACGAATTTTACGCCCGCTTTTCCTCGGTGCTCGACGAGCCCAAGCGGCGGAGACTGAAGCGCATCGTCGAACAACTCAAAAGAACGTAGCTAAAAGGCCCGCAGGGCGGAGAGGAGCGCGTCCGCTTCCCGCATCCCCTGAAAGGGAGAGAAGGAGGCGCGCACCAGCCCGTCGGGGAAGGTGCCGAGCGCCTTGTGCGCAAGGGGGGCGCAGTGCAGACCTCCCCGCACGGCGATGCCGAAGCGCTCGGAGAGGACGCCCGCCGTCTCCTCGGAGGGCACACTCTCGTGCTCGAAGGCGACGATTCCGCACGGGTTCGGTGCAAAGCGGGCGCGGAAGCGGGGGATTCCCTGCATGGCGGAGTGCACGGCGGCGGTCAGCGAAAAGAGCCGCTCCGCCCACTCGCGGCGGTGTTCCTTCACGAGCATCGCCCCCTCGAAGAGGGAGACGATCGCGGGATAGGAGAGGGTGCCGCTCTCGAGACGGTCGGGGTAGAAATCGGGCATGCCCAAATCGAAACTCACGCTCCCCGTCCCGCCGAAGAGGAGAGGGCGGGGGTCCACCCGCTCCGAAAAGAGGAGGGCGGCGGCCCCCTGTATGGCGCAGAGCCCCTTGTGCCCCGCGAGGGCGAGCCCGTCGATCCCCGTCTTTTCCATGTCGAGGGGGATGTGCCCCGCCCCCTGCGCGCCGTCCGTAAAGAGGAGGACGCGCTCCGGGATGAGGGAGCGGATCGCGGCGAGGTCGGGGGTCTCCCCCGTCACGTTGGAGGCGGAGGTGACGACGACCGCCCTCGTCTCCCTTTTCACGAGCGCGGCGACCGACTCGGGCAGCAGTTTCCCGTTTGAAAGGGGGGCGACGTCGTATTCCACGGTCCCCGCCCGCGCGAGCGCCTCGAGGGGACGGAGGACGGAGTTGTGTTCGAGGCAGGTCGTCACGACGTGGTCCCCCCTTTCGAGGGTCCCGAAGAGGAGGAGGTTGAGCGCCTCGGTGCAGTTTTTGGTGAAGACCACCCGCTCGAAGGAGGGGCAGCCGAAGAGTTCCGCAAGGAGTATGCGGCAGTCGAGCACTCTCTGTGCCTGCGCGAGGGAGAGGCGGTGTCCGCTCCTCCCCGGGTTGGCGCACATCTCGAGCGCCGCCGAAACGGCGCTCTTCACGGAGGCGGGCTTTTCGCCGCCCGTCGCGGCGTTGTCGAGATAGATCATCGTTCGCCCCCTCGGAAAAATAGCAGTACATATATACGAAGGCAGGAAAGAAAAGATGACGGTACTTGCGGTTTTTCGGTCCCGCGCACACACGCTCGCCTACGCCGCCGCACTGCGGGCGGCGGGGGTACCCGTGCAGACGGTCTCCACCCCGAAGGAGGCGGGGGTCGGGTGCGGCATTTCGGCGAAGTTCGAGGAGGCCTTCCTCCCTCGTGCCAAAAAGACGCTCGCCGTCCGTCCCTACTCCTCATTCGCGGGGTTCATGCAGAGCGGCGGTTTTTCCCGTTTTTAAGGTTGCCTTTTGGGCGCGTTTGTGATAGAATAGGTGCATGAATGCGAATATGTGCATGCTTGATGCGCTCGAAAAACTCTATCCCGACGCCCGCCCCGCCCTTCTCTTCCGCACCCCCTACGAGTTGCTCGTCGCGGTGATCCTCTCCGCGCAGTGCACGGACGAGCGGGTGAACAAGGTGACGGAGGTCCTCTTCCGCGGGTACGATACCCCCGAAAAGATGGTCACCCTCACGCAGGTGGAACTCGAGAAGTACATCTTCTCCTGCGGGTTCTACCGCAATAAGGCGGCGCACATCCTCTCCGCCTCG
>CANREU010000008.1 GCA_947629725.1 uncultured Clostridia bacterium | reverse complement strand
GCCCCGAAAGACCCGCGTTCCACGGCTTGCGGAAGAGCACGGGATACGCCGCGCGGGAGGAGGAGATGTTGTGCGCGCCGTCGTCGAGCATGATGTCGAGGGAGAGGACGTCCTTCCGTCTCCCCAGGATGATGTTCTGCACGGGGATCTCGGGGAAGTCCTGCACGAGGCGCTCCGCCCGCGCGCTCATGCAGCGGGGCGGGACGGCGGTGACGAAGAACACGTCGGCGATCTCGGAGAGCTTTTTCACGAACTCCTGCGCGCCCTCGGTGATGGGCTGGGTGCGCACGAATTCGGGGTCGGAATAGAGCTCGATGCGCTCGTCGCCGTGTCGCTCCGCGCCCCCCCAGCTCTTGATCTCTTCGAGGAGCAGGGGCTCCTCGTCGGGGTGGCGTTTGTTGATGATGGAGACCGCATAGGAATTGCACTCATAGAGGGTGTCGTCTACGTCGAGCCCGACGCGGATCCTGTACTTTTTCATAAAATCACCTCTTCGGTTACCGTAACGTATATTATAAACCTGCTGCGGGCTTTTGTCAAGTCGGAACGGGAACAGGTTGACAAATCTCTCGGAATGTGTTACACTATCCTTCTGAAATCACGAAAAGAGAGAAAAGAAAACATGTTCAAAGAAGCACTTGCCCTCATCAAGGCGCACGACCGCATCATCATCCACCGCCACTCCCACCCCGACGGCGACGCCATCGGCAGCCAGCTCGGGCTCTTCCACCTCATCCGCGACAACTTCCCCGAAAAGACCGTGTATATGGTGGGCGACGTCGCGACCCGTCTCCCCTTTGTGGAGGTGACCTTCGACGACCTCCCCGACGAGGCGTTTCACGGAGCGCTCTCCATTATCCTCGACTGCGGCGCCTCGCACATGATCTGCGACGACAGGTATCGGCTCGCCGCAGCGACCCTCCGCTTCGACCACCATATCTACTGCGAGAAGATCGCCGACCTCGACGTTGTGGACAGCACCTACGAGAGCGCGTGCGGGCTGGTAACCATGTTCGCAAAGGAATGCGGGCTGAAGCTCTCCCTCCCCTCCGCGACCTATCTCTACATGGGCATGGTGACGGACAGCGGCAGGTTCGTGTTCGACTCCGTTACGGCGAGGACGTTCGAGCTTGCGGCCTTCCTCCTCTCACAGCCCATCGATCTCAACACCCTCTACTACAACCTCTTCGCAAAGGACTTCTCCGACATTCTCTCCGATGCGGACAACATGCATAAGATAAAGTTCACGGAGCATAACGTCGCCTATATCTACACGGCGAAGGAGGATCTGCCCGAAGGGAGCGACGCCGCGCCCGTGGTCTCCTCGGGGCTCGTGAGCCTCATGAAGGACATCAAGGGCGTGTTTGTGTGGGTCAACTTCACCGAGGCGGACGACGGCGTGCACTGCGAATTGCGCTCCAACCGCTACAATATCAACCCCATTGCCGTAAAATACGGCGGCGGCGGGCACAAGAAGGCGAGCGGGTGCACCGTGCCCGATAAGGAGACCGCCCTTCGGCTCCTCGGCGATCTCGACGCGCTCGCCGCGACGGAGGCAGTATGAACGAAACCGTAAAACAGCGCATCCTCGATACGATCGAGGAGTATGAGACCGTGATCGTCTCCCGCCACATCCGCCCCGACGGGGACGCGGTGGGCGCCTCTATGGGGCTTACAAAGCTCCTCCGCGACACCTATCCCGAAAAGCACATCTACCTCACCGACGACGATTTCTCCTCCTATCTCGCCTTTTGCGGCGGGGAGGACGAGGTCCCCGAGGAGGCGTATCAAGACGCACTCCTTCTCGTGGTGGACACGGGCACGCGGGCGCGGATCTCCAACCGTAACTATAAAAGAGCGAAGACCGTGATCAAGATCGACCACCACATCGAGGCCGACCCCTACGGCGACATCAACTGGGTGGAAGACTTCCGCTCCTCCGCGTGCGAGATGATCGCCGACTTCTATCTCACCTTCAAAGACCGCCTGCGCATTTCGCGGGAGGCGGCGACGTATATCTACATGGGCATGGTGACGGACAGCGGCCGCTTCCGTTTCGAGGGGGTGACGGGAGAGACCTTGCGCCTCGCGGGCGCCCTCCTCGACTGCGGCGTCGACTATGAGACCCTCTTCGCCCACCTCTACTCGGAGGAGCCCTCCTCCCTCAAATTCAAGAGCTACGTCTACGACCATATTCGCATCACGGAGCACGGCGTCGCCTATCTCTATATGGACAAGGCAACGCAGGAGAAGTTCTCCCTCTCCTTTGAGGACGCGAGCGCGGTCGTCTCGGAGCTCGACGGGATCAAAGGCAGCCTCATTTGGGTGGCGTTCATCGAAAACACGGCAAAGGGCAACATCCGCGTGCGGCTCCGTTCCCGCTTCTTGGGGATCAACGACCTCGCGATAAAATATCACGGCGGCGGGCACAACATGGCGGCGGGCGCGACGGTGTTCTCCGAAGCGGAGATGTACGATTTAATATCGGACGCGGACGAACTCCTCCGCGCCTACAAAGCGGAACACGGAGACAAGATATGAAAATTCTCCTTACGAACGACGACGGCATCGAGGCCGAAGGATTGAAGTATTTGGTGGACTTCGCCAAAACGCTCGGCGAGGTCTGCGTCTTCGCACCCAAAGTGCAGCAGAGCGCAAAGAGCCACTCCATCGAGATCCACGGGGGGTATGAGGTGAAACGGTCGGACCTTTTCGGGGACGTGGAGGCTTACAGTGTGGACTCCACCCCGGCCGACTGCGTGCGCGTGGCGATCCTCGGCATGAAAAAGAAATTCGACCTCGTGATCTCTGGCGTGAACAACGGCCCCAACCTCGGCGGGGATATTCACTATTCGGGGACCGTGGCGGCCTGCTTCGAGGGCGCGATGCTCGGCGTGAAGTCCCTCGCCTTCTCCGCGGCCTTCCACTCCTTCGGAAACGCCGTGAAAAACCTCGGGAGAACATACGACGAGATCGTCCGTTTGGGGCTCTTCGAGCGCTCGGACATCGTAAACGTGAATTTCCCCGAGGAGGGGGACGAGATCCTCGTAACGAGGATGGGCCCCGCCATTTACAGCGATACGTTTGAGATCGCGGACGGCATGGCGACCCCCTGCCTCGTATGCCTCTACAAGGGCACGCGGGACCTCTCGCTCGACACCGATGCGGTGATGACGGGGCACATTTCGGTGACCCCGCTCGGCTACGACTTGACGAACGCCGCCGCACTGGATTTTGCGATAAGGAAAATAGGGTGAATACATAAGGACACCCTTCGACAAGCTCAGGGTGACGTGTTATATGGCTGGGCGGGTGACGTATTATGTAGCGGGGCGTATAAATACGTCATGTTGAGCGCCCCACAAATACGTCATGTTGAGCGCAGTCGAAACATGACCCTATTATAATGTGGATACCCTTCGACAAGCTCAGGGTGACGTATTATATGGCTGGGCGGGTGACGTATTATAGCGGAGCAAGGTGACGTGGTTTGCGGTTGGGCGGGGTGACGTACAAATACGTCATGTTGAGCATAGTCGAAACATGACCTTATTATAATGTGGACACCCTTCGACAGGCTCAGGGTGACGTGTTATATGGCTGGGCGGGTGACGTATTATGTAGCGGGGCAAAGTGACGTGGTTTGTGGCTAGGCTGGGTGACGTACCAATACGTCATGTTGAGCGCCCCACAAATACGTCATGTTGAGCGGTCCCACAAATACGTCATGTTGAGCGGTCCCACAAATACGTCATGTTGAGCGTAGCCGAAACATGACATTGTTCTAATGACGTGGTTTTACGTTACTATCAAGATAGCGAGGAGCGGCATGTTTATTTATTTCTTGACCGACAAACGAAACGATAAGTTGTATATCGGCGTAACGGGCAATTTGGAACGAAGAATGCGCGAACACCGCGAAGGCGTTTTTGATGGCTACACCAAACGATACGGCTTGAAAAAATTGGTCTATGTGGAAGAGTACGGCAGTACCAACGACGCAATCGCACGCGAAAAGCAGTTGAAGGGTTGGCGGCGCGAAAAAAAGAACGCTTTGGTACATACATTGAACCCCGCATGGGAAGAGCTTCTTCCGTGGAAAGAATGAGGATATGTTTCGACACGTGCCCGACCGCAAATGCGGTCGGGCACGGCTCAACATGACGTGGTTTATATGGCGGGGCTGGATGACGTACAAATACGTCATGTTGAGCGCAGTCGAAACATGACCTTATTATAATGCGGATACCCTTCGACAAGCTCAGGGTGACGTGGTTTGCGGTTGGCGGGGTGACGTATTATAGCGGGGCGTACAAATACGTCATGTTGAGCGGCCCGCCTGCACGTCATGTTGAGCGCAGTCGAAACATAACCGCATTATAATGTGGATACCCTTCGACAAGCTCAGGGTGACGTATTATAGCGGGGCTGGGTGACGTACAATTACGTCACGTTGAGCGGCCCACCTATACGTCATGTTGAGCGCAGTCGAAACATGACGTCGGTTATTATAATGCGGATACCCTTATTATGAGGGCAAGGAAAAGGCCTCCCGGGCGGGAGGCCTTTTTTTCTTTTGTTGTCAGTCCTTACGGGGAAGGTCTGCTACGGGGGCGGCGATCATTCGGCAAAATTTGCCTTATAATCATTCATAGCCCTTGTACGTTACAGAATTCAAAACAACAAACCCATTGTCGTTACCGGCTTGGCAATCAACCACAATACGGTAATATTTCCCCGTACCCTGAGCCGCTTCGGGAATAACGAACGAATTATCCCCTGTTGCAATACTGACGGATACTTCTTTCAAGGTCTCGCCGCTAAACGAATTATCGTCGCAAATCTGAAGTTTGAACGCATTAACCTTATCTGCCATATAACTCTGGCATTTTTTATCAAGATTTACAACAACTTCGGTTATTTGCTCCTCCATTTGCACCGTGATCGTTGCAGTGCTTGCGTGGCCACTCTTACGACCTGCTTTTATATAAGTCCAACTATTATTCCAAGCATTATTGTTAAAGTTGACCATAGTCCAAGTGATCCCATTTCTCGTAGCTTTCCATGTTCCGGTGTATGAGGTTTCGTTTGGATCACTGGCGTGCTCCGTTGCACTGAAGCCAAGCTTTGCAATCTCGACGGGATCCGGCGCATCCGTCTTGGAGGTAACGACCGTAACCGTTGTATTGCCCTTCACCGTAAAGCTGTACTTCCCGGTCTCGGTTTCAGCGGCCTTAAGCGTTGTGCCATAAGCCGAAACGGAATCGATCTTTCTTCCATCCTGTGCGGTAACGGTGAACTCAAACGTCTCGTCGTTCGTCTTGGTGACGGTGGTGCCGCTCTCGAAGCCCGTCACATCTGCGCCGTCATGCGTTCCGAGCGTAATCGTCGACTGCCCTGCGGTGCGGGCGACAAGGACGGGATTCGGCTTTCCGCCATTCGTATAGCCCGTAAATTGGAGCTTACTGCCATAATAGTTTTCAATCCATCCATAGATCACGACGGTATCGTTTTCCGCAGGGACGGGAAGAGTGCTATGCTCATCCATCTTGAAGATCTCAATCGATTTCTGATCGTTCTTCAAATCGACAAGCGTAAACGTCCAAACCTTCGAGGACGGAGAAGTAGGCGTTCCCTTTACTTTGCCTGTGACATAGATTGCTTTCTTCGTCCACTCGTTACTTCCCGGGCATTCCGCTTCTGCAATTTTGAGAGCTTCTTCAACGGAAATGGGAGCCACTTCCGTACCGTAGTTGGTGAGTTTCTTGAGGGTGATCGTGATCGTGTCCGTTTTCGAGGCCCCGTTGACGGAAACGGTAACTTTGAGGGTGATCGTCTCATCCGCCTCTGTAGGCAGTGCGGAGATGACGAGTTTGTTTTCCGTAATCGAGACGTAAGAGTTCGGCTCGCCTTCGACCGACCACACAACGCTTGCTTCGTATGTCGTTACGGTAGTGCTCGTTGCGGGAAGCTGTACGCCTGCCGCATTCGTTTCGGTGTACACCGCACCTTTGAAGCTCTCGTAATCAAGGGAATCGAGAGCGGCCTGTGCTTTTTCTTCATCGGACGAATGCGCTGCGGAAATTGTGACGGTGACCTCTTTGTCCTTGGACACCTCGGACTCCTTATAGGTTGCGGTGAGGACGAGGGTGACCGTCTTTTCTTCCTCGGGAAGCGCCGTTACCGTGATCTTATCGGTTGCAAGCGCGATACCTTCGGGGAAGGTGTTGCCCTCCGCCTGCTTCAATGCCCACGAGAAGGTGATGTTTGTGTTCCCGGAGGTCGGCAAATCCTTATCTTCCGGCATCTCAATGGAGACGCCCGTCACTTTGGCGAGTTCGGCGTCGATCGCCGCCTCTCTCTCCTGATCGGTGATCTCATGTTCCGCAATGGTGCCAAAACGAGCGGGATGCTGCGAAACGTCGAGATCGCCCACCTTGTCGCCCGTGATACGGCTGACGGTACTCGGGCTTAACGTAGTATAGTTACTCGAATTGTAAGTGCCAACATAAATGCCAATCGGTGTTTTATCCTTTTCCGCAATTGGGGTCACCATTTGCTGGAAGCACCTCGCATCCGCAAGCCAAGTCCACACCGCCGTGGGAGAAGCAACAAGTTGCAACTTGTAAGAGGTATAGTTTTTGCCGCTGCTCTGATAAGGCAAAACCTCAAGATACTTTTCGCCCATCTTGATATACCAATCGGTTTCGCTGTCTGCCTTCTTTTCGAGTTTCAGTTTGACTGCCTGCGCGGGATCGTTGGTGGTCTTGAGATAGCCCTGGGTACCGCTATCCAACTGCGTGTTGTCGGAAACATAGAGGCGCTCGGAACCCTTCACGGCCGCGTAATAGAACTCTCCTTCCGTAGGTTGTTCCATGGGCGTGAAGCCATCTTGAATTTCCGTGCTACCGCCGCCCTGACCCGCGTTTTCGTTGTCGGTCCAGACGCAGTAGGTGTTTTTATCCCCATCCGAGGCTTGGTTGTTGTAGGTGAGTTCATACGTGCCGTTGAAGTTCTGAATGAACCCGCTGAGGATGACTTGGTCACCCACAACCAACTCGCTCTCCTGCGTGAGAATGTCGTTCGTCGACATTTTGAAAACCTGGAAGTGCTTTGTTGTATCCGATTCGCCCTCTTCATCGGCGATATAGACGTTCGTCCAGGTGTTGGAACTGAAACTACCCTTGTTTACAACGTAGCCCTTGACGAAAACTCTACCGGAATAGTCCAGATTTGCGATGGTGGTGGCGAACTCCTGCGCCTCGGCGACGGAGTAGGGATTCTCCTGCGTGCTCGGCGCGGTACGGGAAAGACCGACCTGAATGGTGAAGGTCTTTGTATCGGTGACGGCGCCCGCCTTGATGGTTGCCGTGAGGACGACCTCTTGCGGGGTCGAAGGCAGAGGGCTTGCGATCTTGAGCGTGCTGCCGGTAATGGTAGCGCCTTCGCCGCTCGTCACAGCCCAAGTGACGGCTGCGCCTGCGATCGAGGTTTCAAGGTCGACGGATTCGCCCGCCTTGCCGTAGACGGTCTTCGGGAGCGTGAGCATACCCTTCGCAAGGTCGACTTTTTCCTGATCGGTCAGTTCGGGAGGCGTGATCTGAATGGCGGTGGGATTGTTGCCCGCTTTCCCGGTGCTACTGCTTGCATCGTGCGTAAGCTGCAATTTACCGTTATAGTTCTGCAACCAGCCGTGCACCAACACCTTTGCGCCTACCATGAGGTCGCCATCCTCTTTGAGGACGGTGCCGTCCACTTCCAGACGGTAGACCTGCATCGCTGCGGGGTACTCGGCGGCGGCATCGGCGGTATCGGCAATGTAGACGTCGTTCCAGTTCTTATAGTCTGTTGCAAACGTGCCGCGCGCCACCACATAACCGGACACGATGACGGGGGTCTTCACGCCGTCCACTTCATAATAAGAACCGGAGGCAATATCCTTGCCGAACTCCTCGATCCCGGCGACGGAATAGATCAGAGGGATCTGACGATCGTAGGAGACGCTGTCGGACTCTTTGCCGATCGTAACGGTTGCGGTCAGCTTGTAGTCGACGACCTGCGAGGTCTGCTTGATCTCGATCGTGGTCTCGTTCTTCGCCTCATCGGTCGCGCCGACGACGACAAAGTCGGAAAGCGTGATGCCCTCCGTCACGGCCTCGACAGACCATTCGACGGGTTGCTGCTTCCCGGAGACCAGGATGGAGTGCGTGACCGTGTAGGTCACCGGCGTGAGCTCGCTCTCGTCTGCATACATGTCATTGAGCGAATCGATCATGTAAGACACGTTTTCGAGATCGTTGTCGTCGTCATTGCCCTTGTCCTTCTTGCAGGCCACTACGCCGAAGCACAGCGACACTGCCATGAGAACAGACAAGAACGCTACCAGCCATTTGTTCTTCATATCTTTTCTCCTTGTTTTATTTTTTTATGTTGATACATAAAAACTGAGTTGGGGTGAGGCTGTAAGGCCTCGGGGTTGCTACACCTCATCCGTCTGCCGCTTGGCGGCAGCCACCTTCCCCTCACAAGGGGAAGGCTTGGGGCGGGCGGGGTACGGACTTCCCGCACGTCATTTCGAGCGGAGCGAGAAATCTCACTTGGGGGGTACGCTGTTTGACGGGGGCGGACCCTGTTACACCCCCTCAGTCACGCCAAAGGGCGGCGTGCCAGCTCCCCCTCAAGGGGGAGCCAAGAGGTAACTGCTATCGGGGGAGGGCAAGTAGTAGGCGCTTGACGGGGGGCGAAGCCCCTGCACGTCATGTCGAGCGAAGTCGAGACATGACGCTCTTTATGTGTCACCCCTCGACTACGCTACTTCGCCTTATGGCTCGTGCCGCCCTTCGATAACATTCATAACTGCGGGCGGGGCGGGGTGACGTATTGGGTGGAGTGACGTGCGGGGCTGGTGATTTACGAGGCGGAGGGGAAGTCGAAACAGCTCCAGTTGTAGACGGAGATCTGGTACTCCCCGTCGAAATGGCTGACGATGCCCCGTGCGGCGACGATCTTCTTGCTCGTTCCGATCGCGGCGGTCACGTCGGCCTCCGTGTACTTGTTGTTCGTGCCGGTTCCCTTGTAGAGCACTTCGGTGCGGAGGGTGATCTTGGTGCCCGAAGCGTCCGTACAATAGATACTGATCGCGCCCTGACTGCTGCTCTCGGGATTGGTCGTCGTGAACATGCTCTCCACCGTGAGGTCGGAAAGGATAACGGACGTATCCATGACCGCCTCGGCGTAGTCGATCGTGACGGTCTCCTCCTCGTCGCCATCAAAGGTGAGGGTGACCGGACGGTGATCCTTCACCATAATATCGGCCACGGAGGTCTCCGTGTAAGGGATCTCGTTGCCCTCGCTGATGAGCGTGGTGTTCTTGGTCGCATTGGGGTTGACCGAATTGACTTCCACGCCGGAGATCTGATAGGTCGTCCCGTAAGTGCCCTCGAACTTGGTGACGGTGCCGATGACGTTGACTTCGTTGCCGACCGTGAGGATCTTGAGGAGTTTGTTCGACGGCGAATAGCCGTAATACACGACCATGCCGAAGGGAACTTCCTCATCCTCGCCCTCTGCGTTTTTCACCGTAAAGTTCTTTTCGATATACACGCTGCTCCCGAACCTCGCCGTGACAAGGCCGCGGACGCTGACGAGATGGTCGGAGTATTCTTCGAGGTGCGTGCGAAGGTACGAAAGGTCGAGAGCGGCCGCCGCGCTGTTGCCGAAGTAGTTCGGGTCTTTCTCATTCCCGAAGACGCGGAGCTTCAACTGCGTCGCCTGATAGAGCGCCTTGCCCGCGATCGTGCCGTAGCGGTTGTTCTCCGTATCGGAAGCCCTGCCGTAGCCCTCCTGCAAGAGTTCGACGTTGAGGTTGCGGTAGTTCTCCGTCTTGACTTCCTTGCCATCGGGAACATACCATATCCAAAGCAGGACACGGCGGCTCGAAGTGGAGTCGATATTCCACTTATCGTCGTCGGACTCCACCATGATGGCCTCGGCTTTTTCCAGCGTTTCGTGCGTGAAATTGGAAGCCGTCTTGCCCCATTTATCGATGACGCCCGTCGATTCGGGGGTGTTCACCGCGAGATAGCGCGCCTTGATAATGGTAACGGTGAGGTCGGGATCGGATTCGCCGACGGCAGCCTTAAAGTGCGTCGTATCGCCGTCGATATACTGATAGACATCGACCTTCAACTTCTTGGTGTCCGTCGACATATCGAGTTTGAGCTGATCTGCATAGTCCACTTTCGTGGTAGGCGAATCGTCGCCGCCGGGATTTTCCTCGTCATTCTTATCTCCGCATGCCGCGAGCACGGGGATCACGAACGCCGAAGCCATCAGCAGGGCGAGTAATTTTTTCGTGAAATTTTTCATCGCTTTATTTCCCATACCTCTTTGTGCATGTCGTGAGGGCATCGCTGAATGCCTTGTCGACGGTCTTGTCGCCCGAGAGGGCTGCCTGCATCAGAAGGCCGACCTGTTCGCGCGCCACGGAAGAGCCGTAGAACGCGGGAGATACGAAGTAGTTATCTTGGTTTAACATGCCCTCTCTGACTGCCATCGCCCTGATGTCCTTGTCTTCGGCCTCTGCGATAAAGTCTACATAGGCAGGGATCGTCTCCATGAACTCTCTCTTCAACACGGGCATATAGCCGTTGTTCTGCGCAACTTCGGTCTGATAATAGGGGTTGGTCGTGAAGAATTTCACGAAGAGCCAGCTTGCAAGCACTTCCTGCGGATCGTTGCTCTTGAAGATGCAAACGGAGGGACCCTGCGAGATGAGTTTGGTGTTGTTCACATCATACTGCGGAACGGGCGCGATGCCGACTTCAAACTGTTCGACGGAACCGCTCGCATCAACGTTGTACGTTGCGCCGCCCGTGGAGCCGATGCTCATGATGATGCTTCCTTCCGTAAAGAGCGTCGAAGTATAGTCGGAACTTGCGAGCGCGGCCGTCGTGAAATAGCCCTTCTCCTTCCACTCGATGAACTTGTTCACGAACTGCTTGTTCGTATCGTTATCGAACAGGAATTTCGTGCCCGTCTCGGAGGTGTAGGGGCTGTCTAGCTGTGCGCACTGCGAGATGAACAGGTTCTCCTCGGAGTCGTACCCGAGCGGAACGACGCCCTCGATATTCTCCTCCTCGCAGATCTCCAAGATCTCCGCGCAGGTCTCCTCCATCTCGTCCCATGTCTTGGGAACGCTGATCCGATCCGAATGCTGGTTGAAGAAGTCCGCATTATAGAACATCATCTCGGTGGACTTGATCCACGGAAGGGTGTACATTTTTCCGTCACCGTACATGGAGCCTTCATCGTAATACGTTTTGTTGTACTTTGCCGCCTCATCTTCGGTAAGGTTGAGCGGCAGGTCCGCCGTTACGGGCTCCGTAACCGTGTTCCCCTCTGCGTCGACATACGTGCCGAAAGAATCCGTGAGAACGGTGGGGACCGTCACGTCGTCAAAGGCGCCGCCGGGAAGGAAATCGTCGATCGCCTGCACTGCACCCGAGCGGTTGTAGAGCGCGACGTGGTCGGCATAGCAATAGGCGATGTTGGGCTGGTTGCCGCCCTGGATCTCCGTCGTGATCTGTTTGCGGACGCCGTTCCAGTCACCCTGCGAGCGGTGCTCTACATGGATGTTGGGATACCTCTTCTCGAATGCCGTGATGTACTCTGCGAGAATGTTCTGCAACTGACCGCCCATCTGGTGATAGAACCTAATGGTAACTTGCTTCGAGGTATCGAAACCGCCCTCGGGCATTACGAAGTCCGCCTTCTTCCGCGAACCGCAGCCTGCGAGCGCGAGGGAACCGCACATCGTTCCCGCCAAGAGCCCTGCCATTAAGAGTGCACCGAGTCTTTTCATGTTGTTCTCCTTATATCTTCGTTTTATTAGTGCCGTATGAGATCAGCCCTTCGTCCCGCTGCGGGAGACGCCGCGCATGATGTATTTGCGGAAGCAGATGAACACGATGAGGAGCGGGACCGTGACGAGCACGACCGCCGCCATCTGCACGGGGAAATTGGGATTGTTGCCGACAGAGAACATAGAGGCGAGTTCACGCAAGCCGACCGTGATGAGCTGGTGCGAATCGCCGACAACAAGTTTGGGCCAAATGTAGGAGTTCCAGGCGCCCATCATCTTCAAAATGGTGATGGAGATGAGGGTGGGCGCGGAGAGCGGGATCATCACCTTCCAGAGGTATTTGAGGTCGCTCGTTCCGTCGACCTTTGCGGCAAGATAGAGCTCGTTAGGGATCTGCAGGAAGTTCTGCCGCAAAAGGTAGATATAGAACACACTCACGAGGAAGGGCACGATGAGCGCCGCGAAGGTGTTCCCCCAATCGAGCCAGTTCACGACCGTGATGTAATTCGTGACGGTGAAGAGTTCGCCGGGGATCATCATCGTGGCGAGCATCGCCCCGAAGACGATGTTCTTGCCCCTAAACTCCAGCCGTGCGAGGGCGAACGCCGAGAGCACCGTGACGATGAGGGAAAGGATCGTGGAGACGACGCCGACGATCACGGTGTTTAAGAACATTCTGCCGAGATCGATGCCCGTTGCCTCCGCCGAAAAGACGTCTGCATAGTTGGACCAAACGAACTGCTTCGGCCAAAGGGTGGGATTGAGCGCATTGTACTCGGCGACGCTCTTCACGGAGGAGATGAGCATCCAGTAGAACGGGAAGAGGACGATGACCGCCATCACCGTGAGGAAGAGGTAGAGCCCGATCTGCACGAAGATCTTCCCGACGAGCTGGGCGCGCGCCGTTTTGTTGATGTCCTTTTCCGCCATCCCGCGCGGCGTTTCGGGCTGCGGGGAGGTCTCTTCGATTTTTTCCATGTTTTCCGCTTCCATCTCTCCCCTCCTATCAGTAGTGCACCTTTTTCTTGCTGACATACAGGTTGATCATCGTAACGGCAAAGATGATGAGGAAGAGGATGAGCGACGCCGCGGCCGCCTCCCCTTCGAAGTTGCCGTTCAGGCTATCGTAAATAAGCCCGACCATCGTGTCCAATCTGTGGGCGTGCATGTACGGACCCATCTCCTCGCCGAAAATACCGACGATGCTCGTGTATTCCTTGAAGCCGCCGATAAAGCCCGTGATGACGACATACGCGATCATCGGGGAGAGCATGGGCACGGTGATGCGCCAGAAGATACGCCAGCGGGAAGCGCCGTCGACCCGCGCCGCGTCGTAATACTGTTTATTGACGCCTTGAAGTCCCCCGAGGAGGACGAGAATTTTGAACGGAAGGGCATTCCACACAATATAGAGGATAAGGACGGCCATATTGGCGACCTTGCTCGAATTCGGGCCGACCCAGTCGATGGGCGAGCCGCCGAACGCCGTGATGATCCCGTTGATGATACCGAGGGATTGGGCTTTCCCGCCGATGGCGATCATGTTGAACATTGCCATGAACACCATGCCGATCGCGATGCCGTTCGTGACATAGGGAAGGAAGAAAATGGTCTGCAAGAGCCTGCGGAGAGGCTTGATGGAATTGAGCGCTACCGCAATGAGGAGCGCAAGCATGGTCGAGACGGGCACCGTGATGACGGTGAGGAGCATCGTGTTGCCGAGCGCATTCCCGAAGCCGCTGACCTCTATGGCAGTTTTGAAATTTTCGATACCGAACGTGAACGTCTCCCCGTTGACTTCCAGCATGCCCTGATAGCCGTTGGAGAATGCAATGCGGAGGGTGTTGATGATGGGCCACACCGTAAACAGCCCGAGGATCGCGAGCGCGGGCAAAAGGTAGAGCCAAGCCTTCCAGCGGTTGAAGATCGCCTTCGCTCTTATTTTTTTCTCTGCCTTTGTAAGCGGGACTTTGGGTTGCTTCGTCTTTTCCATCATTCCGCCTCACCCTCATGGTTTTCCGCGTTTTCCGCGGGCGTATCACTCTTTTCTACGGGCGTCTCCGCGTTTTCGGCGGGGACTTCGCCCTCGGCGGGAGCTTCGTTTTCCGACCCCATGTCCGCATTTTCGGCGGGCTTTTCCTTCTTCGGCTTCTTCGTAAAGAGGGACTTCACCTTCGCGAAAAATCCTTTGGGGGCCTCCGCGGTCTTGTGGCGGTCGGCATCGTCCGCTTCGCGGGGAAGAGGGCCTTCGTGGACGTAGTACTGCCCCGCCTCCTTCATCTCGGCGACCATCTTCTCGTGCGCGGCGACCTGCTCGCCGAAGTAGACGCGCAGCTCCGTCTCGCTGTCGAAGAGGAAGACCTTGTGGGACTTCAAGTCGAAGCGGGCCTCGTCGGAGGAGATGTTGCCCATCTCGTCGGACGAGATGATGGACCGCACGACGGGGTTGAGGGAATTTTCGTTCGTCGAGACGACGGAAACGTCCCTGCCCATGACGTCGATCCCCGAGACCTTGCAGGAGAGCTTGCCGTTCTTCTTCAAAAGGAAGCCTTCGGGGCGGATGCCGACATACACCTCGCGGTCGTCCGCGCCGGGCACGCCGAGCACTTCCTCCTCGCCGATGTAGAGCTTCTCCCCCTCCACTCTGCCCTTGAAGACGTTGATGGGCGGCGTGCCGAGGAACTTCGCGACAAATAGGTTGGCGGGATCGTCGTACACCCACTGGGGACGGCCCGTCTGCATGATGACGCCGAGCTTCATCACGACGATGAAGTCGGAGATGGACATCGCCTCCTCCTGGTCGTGCGTGACGAAGATGGTCGTGATCTGCGTGTCGCGCTGGATGCGCCTTATTTCCTCGCGCGTTTGAAGGCGGAGCCTTGCGTCGAGGTTAGAAAGAGGCTCGTCCAAGAGGAGCACGCGCGGCATTTTTACGAGGGCGCGGGCGATCGCCACGCGCTGCTGCTGGCCGCCGGAGAGCTCGGAAGGCTTGCGATTCATGAATTCGTCGATCTGGACGAGCTTCGCGACGTCGTTCGCGCGCTTGAGCATTTCCTCCTTGGAGAGCCTGTTTGGTCCCTTCAGATTTTGGAGAGGGAACAGGATATTCTGTTGTACCGTCATGTGCGGGTAGAGCGCGTAGTTTTGGAACACAAGACCTATCCCGCGGTTCTCGGGGGCGAGCTTGGTGACCTCGTCGTCCCCGAAGTAGATCTTGCCGCTCGAGGGAGCTTGCAGCCCGCTGATCATGAAGAGCGTGGTGCTCTTGCCGCAGCCCGAGGGACCCAAAAGCCCGATGAGCTTTCCGTCGGGGATCACGAGGTCGAAATCGTTGACTGCCACGACCTCGGCGTCCTTATCCTTCTTGTTGCGGCTCGGGAAGATCTTGGTGAGATGTTCCAATACGACTTTCATGGCGTTTCCTTTTCTGCTGTATTTCCGACCTTAGGACCGCTTTCGGGAAGCGTTTTTGCAGAACACCCGTGTTCTGCGCGCGGAGGGGCGCCCCTCCGCATATGGCTTTCCCTATTGCTTGTCCGCCTTTCCTTGTCCGTCTGCACGCTCTTCGGGGACCTTTACGGCTTCCCCCGCCATAACGCGCTCTCTCTTTGCCGCCGCCTTCTTTTCGGCGAGCTCCTCCTGCGAGGAGTAGATCATTTGCGTCTTGATGTCTGCCGCCACCGTGTAGGCGAGAACGTCGTGGATGGGCGTTCTGTTCTTCGTCGCGAAAAAGAGCACGATGTTGAGGATCGCGAGCGCGGCGAGGAGGATGACCGACAGGAGCCCCATCCTCGCATAGAAGAACAGGAACACAAGGAGAATGGGGAACATCGTCTCGATCGCGAACTTCCCGATAAGGGTCCTCGCGAAGAGGGCGATGGGAGCGATCTTCACGCAGTCGGGCCGCACAAGGCAGATGCCGAACACCTTCTTCCCCACCGTCTGCCCGTTTTTGAGGATGAGCGGGAGGATGAACTCCAAGATCATGTAGGACAGGAACAGCCCGAGGGAGATGCAGAGGAAGAGCAGGTTGTGAACGTAGCTGTATTGCCTGTTCACTTCTTCGGCGGGCGGGAGCTCTCGATACTTTTGATAGGCCTCCGCCGTCGCCTCATCGCCCCCTTCCGACTCCGTGAGCGCCGCGATGACGTCTGCGAGCGTTTTCTCCTCGCCGTCCTTTTGGATGGTGTAGCCGCCGTCCTCCGTCTCCTCATAGGTGAAGCCG
This sequence comes from uncultured Clostridia bacterium, assembly GCA_947629725.1. GTDB lineage: Bacteria > Bacillota > Clostridia > Christensenellales > Borkfalkiaceae > Gallimonas. The sequence goes on along the minus strand of CANREU010000008.1, from coordinate 5,441 downwards.
TAGAACTCGGCGACCCCGGGAATATACTCCTTGCGGTAGTCCTCCCATGCGGCGTAGTACTCGTTCGCGAGGTCCTGCGCCTCTCCGAACCTGCAGATGAGGGAGATGACCCACATGAAACCCGTTACGAGCACCGAGAGCAGGATCGCGTCCAACAGCCACGCGGAGGCTCTCCTGATGATGCCGATCCTCTTGAGTTCAAACATGCGTCCGCTCCCTTGCGATGTACCGCAGAGGGCGCTCCCCTCCTCTCCCCTTTATTATAACGTATCCCGCCGAAAAAAGCAATGGTTTCAAATTGAAATTTTCGGAGAAAAATTTATTATTTTCTATCAACATTTCACGAAATTTGTTCGTTTAGTAAACAGCCGCTCCCCCGTGGGGGAGGGCTGTTTGCCTTTTCTTATTGCTTTTTACGGCAGAACAGGACCGCCGCACCCGCCGCGACAAACGCCGCGACGCCCGAAAGTGCGACCGCGCCGCCGCAGCCGCGCTTGGGTTTTTGCTCGGTCCCGGGCGTTTCGGGATCTGCGGGAGTATTGGGATCGGAGGGCGTTTCGGGATCTACGGGCGTGTCGGGATCGGAGGGTTCGGGGTCGACAGGCGCTGCCTTTTCGTATTCTATGACGATGCTCTCGAGATAGCAAACGCCTTTTGCGTCCTCAAGTTCATAGGTGAGGGCGAAATAGGTGTCGTCGCCGTCCAGCGTCCATGTGACGCCGTCCGCCGTCACCGTCTTGGTCCCGCGGTCGGTGCCGTCCGTCGGCTTCCCGGCGACCTCGCCGTATGCCGTGTCGGACGTGAGAAGTTTCCACGGCCTCTCGCTCCCCGAGTTCAGCTTCACCGTCACGGAGCGGATGGCGCCCGGCGCCGCCGTTGTGCTCGCAAGATAGTAGCTTTCCTTGCTCTTGTTGAACTGCATTCCCGTATTGCTGAACGAGCCGCTGCCGCCGAAGATAAATGCCGTGCCGCTTACGCCGCCCGCGGACCACGTCTTAAAGCCGTAGCCCTCGGTGAGGTCGAAGCTGTCGAGCGTGATCGTGAACGTATCGCCCGTGGGCGTTACGGGACCGGGATCGACGGGGTTAGGGTCGGGGTCGGGATCGACGGGGTCGGGATCGACGGTGCCGCCGCCCTGCGTTCCGCCCGTGCCGTAGGTGCCGAGTTGGGCGGGATAATCGCTATTGATATAGGAGATGAACGCACCCGCAATGCTGGTTTTTCCGTTATAATTTCCAAGAAACGCCGTATCGTCGCCGTCTGTCCATGTAAAGATATTGTTGGAAGCATCCCATGTCCACGTTTTGCCCGAAGTTTGTGACGAATTGAATTTGGGGTTCGGGTGTTGCTTGTTATCCGTACCTGTAACGATCGGGAGTTCGAGGTATTTCGACCCCGTCTTGATGATCCAGCCGTCGCCCTGTTTCGTGAGCGTGTACTCCGATGCGCTGTTGATATCCGTTGTCGTACCAATATAGTAGTTATTGACGAGTTGCGACTGCGCGTAGTAGTAGGTGCCGTTCACGTTCATTCCGAGATAGTACGTGCCTTCCTCGGGTTCGGTGATGGGATGGAAGGTCTCGGCCGGGGTCGCGGGCTCCGTCGTTCCGCCCTGTCCGCCGCCGACGTCCGTTCCGCCGCCGCCCACTGCGGTGCCGTCGCCCCAGATCGCCTCCGCATATTCGGGGTGGTCGATGAAGGGATTGCGGTTGCCTTGAATTTTGTAGACCGCCTCGTTGCGCGTCGTCTCGATCGCATCCACGGGGTCGGACTCGTTCCACTCGAGGAGAAGGTCGATCGCCGCGGATTCGCTGCCCGCGGAGATGATATTCGTGAAGCTCAACGGGCCGCTTCCCCTGCTCTCCTTCGTTCCGTACACCCGCGAGGCCGTGTTATAATGGGTATAGACGTACATGACGATGCGGGCCGCATCCCCCTTGACGTTGTCGAGCGGCATGAACGTGCTGCTGTTGGCATAGCCGCCGAGCTGGGAATTCGCACCGCTCGTCGTGCGCGAATATTGGGGGGTGCCGTTCGTGACTTCACCGTATTTCTTATTCCCGCGGTCGCCGTTCAGTCTCGTCTCCGTGGGGCGGATATGGTGAAGGTCGGCGCCCGCATTGCTCGTCTCCCAATTTCCGAGGCTCTTCGGCCAGACGTGCTCTCTGTTCAGGATCCCCGCCGAACTGCCGAAGCCCGTCGTCATGGTCTCGTGCGTGTAGAACTCGAGGATCCCCTCCCCGTCGAGGCTCGGGTCGGTCTCCTCGATGTAACTCATCCTTTTGCAATCGTCATAGGACGTGTAGGTCTTATGCGTATTCACGATCAGGTCGTGGACCTGCCCGAGAAGGGCGGTCCCGCTCTGTGCGGTGATCGGGGCGTAGTAGTCGCCCGCCGCAGCGTCCGCGGGAACGGGCGTCCACGTCCACAGCGCAAGCGCGGAAGCGCCGAGGCACAGCGACAGCGCAAACGTCAGCAGCGATGCAGCTTTCTTTGCAGAACTTTTCATCTTCGTTCTTCCCTCCTATTTTTGCGCCGCGATACGGCGTAACCAACATTTTCTGCACATGGCGACATACCTGTCGTTCCCGCCGAGGACGACCTGCGAACCCTCGGTGACGATCCTGCCCTCGTCGTCGAGACGGGCATTGACCGTGGCCTTCGCGCCGCAGGTGCACACCGACTTGATCTCACTGATGGACTGCGCGATCTCGAAGAGCCGCTTGCTCCCCGGGAAAAGGTGGGTGGTGAAATCGGTCGCGAGCCCGAAACAGAGCACGGGGATATTCTTTTCGATGACGAGGTCGGCGAGCTCGTCCACCTGCTTCGGGGCGAGGAATTGGCACTCGTCCACGATGATGACGTTGCAATCGGGATATTTTTCAAAATACAGGGCGCGGAGGTCCTCCTCCTGCCCGACGGCGACGGCGTCCTGTTTGAGACCGATACGGGACCTGACGACGGTCGCCCCGTCGCGGGTGTCGATGGCGGGCTTCAGAAGGAGCACCTTCATGTTGCGCTCTTCGTAGTTGAACTTGGTGATGAGCGCCTGCGCCGTCTTGGAACAGCCCATCGCGCCGAATTTGAAGTAGAGTTTTGCCATAGTGTTCCTTTGGTGTCTGGCGGGAGAGATTCCTCCTCCCTACGGTCGTCGGAATGACGTAAACGGTTCTATCACGTCATTCCGAACGCAGTGAGGAATCTCCTGCGTATGCGCCTATCCTATTCCACCGCGCCGTAGATGAGGGGCGCCTTTTCGGGCTTTTCGCGCCCGATAACGGTCGCCGAAAGGAGCTTCTCCTCCGCCGCCCGGAAGAGCGTCTCGTCCGCCGCATAGAGCACGGCGAGGGGCTCCCCCTCTTTCACCGCGTCCCCCGTCTTCTTCCTTAAAAGGATGCCCGCGGAATAGTCGATCCCGTCCTCCGCGGTGTTCCGTCCCGCGCCGAGGAGGAGGCTTGAAACGCCGTATGCCTCCGTATCCACCCTTTGGATATATCCGTCCGCGGGGCACAGAACGGTGCGGGAGCACTTCGCCTTCGGGAAGGCCGAGGGGTCTTCGATGAGGGAGACGTCCCCGCCCTGCGCCCGCACGCACTGCTTGAGTTTTTCGAGGGCGCTGCCGTCGGAGATCGCCCGCTCCGCGAGGAGACGGCACTCTTCCGCACTGCCCTTCCCCGAGAGGGAGAGCATGCGGGAGGCGAGGGCGAGACACACCTCCGTGAGATCGGCGGGGCCCCGTCCGCGGAGGGTCTCCACCGCCTCGGCAACTTCGAGGGAGTTCCCGATCGCATAGCCGAGCGGGATGTCCATATTGGTGATGAGGGCGACCATCTTCTTGCCCGCGCGCTTTCCGATATCCACCATGAGGCGGGCGAGCTCGCGGCTTCTCTCCGCGCTCTTCATGAAGGACCCGCTGCCCGTCTTTACGTCGAGGACGATGACGTTGTCGTCGGCGGCGAGTTTCTTGCCCATGATGCTCGAGGCGATGAGGGGCATGCTGTCGACCGTCGCCGTCACGTCGCGGAGGGCATAGAGCTTTTTATCGGCGGGGGCGAACTCCTTCGACTGCCCCACGATGGCGAGCCCTGTTTCGTTGACCTGTGCGAGGAATTCCTCCTCGGAGAGGGTGGTGCGGAAGCCCGTAATGGCCTCGAGTTTATCGACGGTGCCCCCCGTGTGCCCGAGGCCGCGGCCGCTCATCTTGGCGACCTTCACGCCGAGGGAGGCGACGATGGGCGCGACGACGAGGCTGGTCTTGTCCCCCACGCCGCCCGTCGAATGCTTATCCGCACGAATGCCCTTCACGGCGGAAAAATCGAGCCGCTCCCCCGAATCGCGCACGGCGTAGGTAAGGTCGCACGTCTCGCGCACGTTCATCCCCCGATAGTAGATCGCCATGAGGAGGGCAGCGATCTGATAGTCGGGGATGCTCCCGTCCGTCACGCCGCGGATGAAGAAGGCGATCTCTTCCTTTGAGAGCTCCCCTCCGTCCCGCTTCTTCTTGATGATGTCATACATGCGCATGGGCGTTCCCCTCTTTCTTTAAGCCCAACCCATCTCGTTGATGTACGCGGAGAGAAGGTCCCGCGCGTAGGTCTTGTTATCGAGTCTTTTTACTTCGGTGATATTGTTCCACTTATAGTAGGCGGTGTAGGTGTCTACTACTATATAATAGGTTTGGTTGTTGCTGACGCTGCCCGACGAGAAGCCCTTCTTGGTGTAGACGTGGTAATCGTCGTTTGTGGTGTCAAGAAAGTTCTTCTTTAAGTAGTAACCGCTGATCTTCCCGAGGACGATCGCGTTGTCGAAGGGGAGAATGGAGAAGAGGTCGGCATAAGTCACCTGCCCCGCGGCGAGGTCGTAGGGGGTGCGCGTTCTCAAAAAGCCGCCCCCGAGAACAATATCATACTCCGTCCACGTCTCCGTGCCCTTCTCGAAGTAGAGTTCGGCGACTTTATCTTCGATCGTATCGGAATAGCGGCGGGAGGCGTTGTAGCCGACGATCTGCTCGTAGGGGTTCACATCGGGGAAATACTTTCCGAAGATCTCATCGACGGATGGGTCGCTCTCTAAGGAGCTCGAGGTGTAGGTGCCGCTCGAAACTCTGCTCGCCTTCACGGTGTGGTGCCCCGACGTGAGGTCGATGGTGACGTCGGCGCGGGCGATCTCCCTGTTGTCGCTCTGCGCCTGCATGTGGTAGACGCCGTGTTCGTCCTTGAGCGTATATCCCTTGTGGGTGTGCGCCTCGAAGACGAGGTCGACGTAACCGTCCGAGAGGGCGGCGTCGTAATAGGCCATGTCGCTGTTTGTGACGCTTACGACCCCCGAGGAGGAGAAGTCCGAGCCGCCGTCGTGAATGGAGTAGACGATGAAATCGCACCCCTCCTCTTCGCGGAGCCTCTTCGCCTCTGCCTCGACCTGCGCCGTGAGGAGGTTCCCCG
>CANREU010000007.1 GCA_947629725.1 uncultured Clostridia bacterium | reverse complement strand
AGATGGCGCAGGACGTGAAGGAGAAGTACGGCGTCACCCTCACGACCATCGGCGCCATCGGATTTTCCGCCATGATGCACGGGTATATGGTGTTCGATAAGGGCAACAACCTCCTCGTGCCCTTCCGCACATGGCGCAACAACACGGCGGCCTATGCGGGGGACCGTCTCACCGAGCTCTTCGGCTATCACATCCCCGCGCGCTGGTCGGTCGCCCATCTCTATCAGGCGATCCTCGACAAAGAGCCCCACGTAAAGGACATCGCCTATCAGACGACGCTCGAGGGCTACGTCCACTGGCTGCTCACGGGGAAGAAGGTCATCGGCGTCGGGGAGGCGTCGGGCATGTTCCCTGTCGACCCCGCCACCAAACAATACGACAGGAAGATGCTCGCGCAGTTCAACGAGCTCGTCAAGGGCAAAGTTCCCTTCAAAGTGGAGGACATCCTGCCCGAAATTTTGCTTGCGGGCGAGGACGCGGGCAGGCTCACCGAGGAGGGCGCGAAGATCCTCGATCCCTCGGGGAACCTCAAGGCTGGGATCCCGCTCTGCCCTCCCGAAGGGGACGCGGGCACGGGCATGGTCGCCACCAACTCCATAAAAAAGAGGACGGGCAACGTCTCGGCGGGCACCTCCGTGTTCGCGATGATCGTCCTCGAAAAGCCGCTCTCAAAGGCATATCCCGAGATCGACCTCGTCACGACTCCCGTGGGGGACCTCGTCGGCATGGTACACTGCAACAACTGCACCTCCGACCTCAACGGCTGGGTCGGCCTCTTCGGGGAATTTGCCTCCCTTCTCGGGGTGGACATTCCCAAGTGGAAGCTCTACGACACCCTGTATTTTGCCTCCGAAAAGGGGGATAAGGACTGCGGCGGGCTCCTCTCCTACAACTACGTCTCCAACGAGCACGTCACCAACGTGGAGCACGGCAGGCCTCTCTTCGTCCGCAAGGCAGACAGCAAATTCGACCTTGCGAACTTCATGCGCTGCCACCTGTATTCGGCGTTCGGCGCCCTCAAAGTGGGGTGCGACATCATGCTGAAGGAGGAGGGCGTGAAGCTCGACAGGATCACGGGTCACGGGGGGCTGTTCAAGACGGAGCGGGTCGGGCAGAGCTATCTTGCCGCCGCGATCGACGCTCCCGTCACCGTCATGAAGACGGCGGGCGAGGGGGGCGCGTGGGGGATGGCGATCCTCGCGAACTACCTCATCCGCAAAGAGAAGGGCGAGAGCCTCGAAGACTACCTCGAAGAGAAGGTGTTTGCGGGGCAGGATGGGGTCACGGTCGAACCCGACCCCGCCGCCGTCGAAGGTTTCGGGCGCTTCTGCGAGCGCTACGTCGAAGGTCTCCCCATCGTCCGCGAAGCGGTTCAGTCCCTCAAATAAAAGGAGTTTTTTATGCTGGAAGAATTGAAAGAACGGGTGCTGAAAGCCAATCTCGATCTCGTGAAAAACCGCCTCGTGCTCTTCACTTGGGGGAACGTCTCGGAGATCGACAGGAAGAGCGGGCTCGTCGTCATCAAGCCCTCGGGCGTCGAATACGACGGCATGAAGGCGGAGGACATGGTGGTCGTCGACCTCACGGGCAAGGTGGTGGAGGGGAATTTGCGCCCTTCCTCCGATACGCCCACCCACATCGAGTTTTACAAGGCGTTCAAGGATATAGGCGGCGTCACCCACACCCACTCCACGTTTGCGACGGCTTGGGCGCAGGCGGGGCGCGCTATTCCTTTCTACGGGACGACCCACGCCGACTATTTCTACGGCGACATTCCCTGCGCGCGGGCTCTCACGAAGGAGGAGATCGAGGGGGAATACGAGAAGAACACGGGGCTCGCCATCATCGAAAAGTTCCGCGACGACAACATCAAGCCGCTCGAGGTGCCGGGGGTGCTCATCAAGAGCCACGGCGTGTTCGCCTTCGGCAAGGACGGCGCGAACTCCGTCTACAACGCAACGGTCATCGAGGAGGTCGCCAAGATGGCGTATCTCACCGAGCAGATCAACCCGACCGTGCAGCGTGCCGACCGTTTCATGATGGAGAAGCACTACCGCCGCAAGCACGGCAAGAACGCCTATTACGGGCAGAAGAAATAAGAAATTTCGCGCAAAATCTTTTGCGCCTGCCTTCTTGCCACCCCCCTTATACTTTCAACTCTTGCCCTCCCCCTGCGTCAGGGGGAGGGGTAGGGCGGGGGTCCGCCACCGACTGACTGTGCAAAAAATCGCGCGAGGAAAGTTTCCCGTATGGGAAACCTATTTGGTTTGCTCTCATTCCGAACGGAGCCGTAGGCGGAGTGAGCGAATCTTAAATCAAGATACGCTCGCTACGCTCGGTATGAGGAGGTAGAGTGCGCTGCCGCAAAAGCGTGGTTTTGCTCCGCGCAGTCATTTTCAGCAACGGGCGTGGACGTTCTTCGGGGCGTCATCCCGAACGGACGTGAGGGATCTCAAAGGTCTGGATTTCTCGTCGCTACGCTCCTCGAAATGACGTGAACGGTCGCCGTTCCGTCCCTCATCCCGAACGGAGCGTGAGCGGATTGAGTGGATCTTAAGATACGCTCGGCTCCTGCGGAGCCTCGGTATGAGGGGGCCCCGCGGCGGAGAAAGCCCTACCCTTCCGTTGGAAGGCATGCCTTCGGTACCTTCAAAGGGGCAGCTGCTACCTCCGCGCAAGCAAAAAAATCATGAAAATCTATAAAAGGGGTATAGAAAAATGAAAGAGAAAGTAGTTTATTGGCTCACGGGTTCGCAGACGCTGTACGGCGACGATGTTTTGCAGCACGTCGCGCAGCACTCCAAAGAGATGGCAGATTATGTCAACAAGCATGTGCCCGTGAAGGTGAAATATCTCACCACCTGCAAGAGCTCGGACGAGGTCGTCGAGGCGGTGAAAAAGGTCAATGCCGACGAGAACTGCATCGGTATCATCACGTGGTGCCACACCTTCTCGCCCGCAAAAATGTGGATCAAGGGGCTCACGATGCTGCAAAAGCCCATGTGCCACTTCGCCACGCAATACAACGAGAAACTTCCCTACGACACCATCGACATGGACTTCATGAACGAGAACCAGGCGGCGCACGGCGACAGGGAATTCGGCTACGTCGTTGCCCGTCTCCGCATGGATAACAAGGTGATCGTCGGCTACTACAAAGACAAAAAGGCGCTCGAAGAGCTCGCCTCGTGGTGCAGGGTCGCCGCGGGTTACGCCTTCTCCAAGACGGTGAAAGTCGCAAGATTTTCCGACAACATGCGCGACGTCGCCGTCACCGAAGGGGACAAGATCGACGCCCATATCAACCTCGGCTGGCAGGTCGACTACTATCCCGTCGGCGATCTCGTCGACTACATCGACGAAGTCACCGAGGAAGAGGTGGACGCCCTCATGGCGGAGTATGAGACCAAATACACGATGGGCACCGACCGTATCTCCGTCGTCCGCGAACAGGCGAAATATGAGATCGCGATGGACAAATTCTGCAAGGAGAAGGGGGGATATATCGGCATCGTCGATCACTTCGGCTCCCTTCACGGCATGAACCAGCTCCCCGGGCTCGCCATCCAGGATCTGCAGAGCAAGGGCTACGGCTTCGGCGCGGAGGGGGACTGGAAGATCGCCGCGCTCGGCGCGACCATGCAGTACATGGCGGACCAGAAGGGCACGGGCCTCATGGAGGACTACACCTACGATCTGAAAGACGGGCTCTGCCTCGGCGCGCACATGCTCGAGGTCTCCCCGCAGTTCGCGGCGACAAAACCCGAAATTCAAGTCCATCCGCTCGGCATCGGCGGAAAGAGCGACCCCGCCCGTCTCGTATTCGAGGGGATCGAGGCGCCTCACGCCGTCGCCGTTTCGATGGTCGACATGGGGGACAGGATGCGCCTCATCGTGCAGAAGATCAAGCTCGTGAAATACCCGCACCCGATGCCCAACCTGCCCGTCGGCGGGCTCATGTGGCAGTATCAGCCCAACTTCAAGGACGGCGTCGCGGCGTGGATCTATGCGGGCGGCGCGCACCACACCGTCGTCTCCTCCGTCGTCACGGCGCAGGAGATGGTCGACCTCGGCAACATGTGGGGGGTGGAGGTCGTTCTCATCGACGAGAACACCGAGATCAACGCCTTCAAGGAAAAACTCATGTGGTCGGACGCGGTCTGGAAGACGAGAAGATAAAAAAACGGCGGGGCGGCGCAAAACGCCGCCCCTCTTCGGAGAAGAATGTTTTTCAAAAAATACCTGTTCGGCGACACCGCCGTCTACTTCATCGAGACGCCCGTGGAGGGCTTTGAGGGGAAAACGACGGTCGGATTTGCCGCATACCCCAAAGAGGTCGAGATCGACCCCAAGAAGATCAAGATCGATTCCCTCGTGCAGGCGGCTTTCACGGGGGATGAGGCGCTTGTCGACTATTCGCTCGGCGTCTCCATGCGCAACCGCGACTCCTCCCTTGTGAAAGTCGTGCGGCAGACGGAGTTCATGGGGGGGACCCTCAACACCTACCTCACGGACGGCAAGGGCAACGAGTATGTCCACCGCCTGCGCTACGACCACGCGACGGGGGTGTTCACCGTGAACATGCGCTACGAGAACCGCACGAAGCGGGAGAGGATCCTCGAGGCGCTCCCGAGCCTCTCTTTGGGGGGGATCTCCGCGCCCGCGAGCGGGACGACGGCGGGGCTCAAGCTCCATAGAATGACGAGCGCATGGTCGCGCGAGTGCAGGCTCAAAACGGACGATTTTGCGCACATGGGGTTGGAAATGAGCTGGGCAAGGTATGGCGTGAAGTCCGAAAAATGGTTCCAGCTCGGCTCCATGCCCAACCGCGGGTACTACCCCTTCGGTGCGATCGAGGACCCGGAGAGCGGCATCATCTGGGCGGCCGAACAGGAGGCGCCCTTCTCGTGGCAGGCGGAGGTCTATGAGGAGAAGGAGAGCTGCTCTCTCTCCTGCGGGCTCGCCGACTACGAGACGGGGCACTGGCGCAAAAAGATCCCCGCGGGCGGGTCGTTTACGACCGAGAACGCCCGCTTCGTCGTCACGCGGGGGGGGATCGACAGGGCGTGCAACGCCCTCGTCCGCGAGGCGGACAGGCGGCTCTCCGTGCCCGAAAGCGAGGAGAGTATGCCCGTTTTGTACAACGAATACTGCGCGACGTGGGGGAATCCCTCGGCGGAGAAGGTGGAAAAGCAGCTTGCCGCAGTCGCCCCTCTCGGCGTAAAATACTTTGTGATCGACTGCGGGTGGTACCGTCCCGAGGACAAGGGGTGGAACAACGCCGTCGGCGATTGGTACCTCAACCAGACGCTCTTTCCCGACCTCCGCGCGACGGTGCAAAAGATCCGCGAGAAGGGGATGAAGGCGGGCATTTGGTTCGAGTTCGAGGTGACGGGGAGGGACAGCGAGGCGTTCCGCTTCGAGGACGTCCACCTGCACCGCGGCGGCGCCGTCATCACGAGCAAGAACCGCCGCTTTCTCGACCTGCGCAACCGCGACGTCTCCGACTATCTCAACGAAAAGCTCCTGCGCTTTCTGCGGGAGTACGGCTTCGAGTATCTGAAGATCGACTACAACGACAGTTACGGCGTCGGCTGCGACGGGGCGGAGTCGGTCGGCGAAGGGGGGAGAAAGGTCGCGGAGGAGAGCCTTTTGTGGCTCGACAAGATCAAGGAGACGGTGCGGGACATCGTCATCGAAAACTGCTCCTCGGGGGGCAGCCGCATCGAGCCTCTCCGCATGGGCAAGGTCTCCATGTGCTCCTTTTCGGACGCGCACGAGTGCCCCGAGATCCCGCTCGTCGCGGCGAACGTCTCCCGCGTCGTGCCCGCGCGGCAGATGCAGGTGTGGGCGGTGATCCGCCGCAACGAGGAAGACGCCCGCACAATTTATTCTCTCTGCGCCGCGATGATGGGAAGGATCTGCCTCTCGGGGGAGATCAACCCGCGCAAGAAGGAGAAATACGCCCTGATAAGGGCGGGGCTCGATTTTTACGAAAGCGTGAAGGAGATCGTTCGCCGCGGGGAATTTTCAATCGATTGCGACGTAACGAGCTACCGCGAGCCCGTGGGGCGGCAGATCTATACGAAAGACTACCGCGGAAAGCGGCTCGTCATCGTGCACCGCTTCAAGGGCGGGCAGCCCTTCACTTGCGGGAATGCGGGATATAAACTCGTCTCCGCCTACACCGATATGGCGTATTCCTGCGAGAACGGCGAGCTCTCCTTCCCCGAAGGGGAAGAATTCCGCGGCGGTGCGTTCCTCTTGGAACGGGAGGATGGGGAATGAACCTCAAAGAGACCCTCTTGAAGAACGGGCAGGAGCACCTCATCCCCCTCATTGAACGGGAGGGGAGCGGGAAACTCCGCGCACAGCTCTCCGCCGTCGACTGGAAGACGGTGGGACTGTGGAAACACCCCGACGATCTGAGCGGCAAGGGGCGCATAGCGCCCATCGGCGGGCTCCGTCTTCCCGAGATCGAAAGGCGCCGCAAGGAATACGAGGCGCTCGGTGCGGACCTCATCCGCGCGGGCAAGCTCGCGGCGGTCCTCCTCGCGGGAGGACAGGGGACGAGGCTCGGCTCCGGCGCGCCCAAAGGGATGTACGACATCGGCCTCACCCGCCCCGTGTATATCTTCGGGCGGCTCATCGAAAATTTGCGCGAAGTGACGGACAGGGTCGGCGCTTTCGTCCCCCTTCTTGTGATGACGAGCGAAAAGACGGACGGTGCGACCCGCTCCTTCCTCCGCGAGCACGGCTATTTCGGCTATCCCGAGCGCTACATCCGCTTCTTCGTACAGGAGACGGCGCCCTGCGTGGACTTCGGGGGGAAGCTCCTCCTCGACGAAGACGGCGGCCTCGCCCTCTCCCCGAACGGCAACGGCGGGTGGTACGCCTCGATGAAGAGAGCGGGCGCCGACAGAGATTTCCCCTCCGTGGAGTGGTATAACGTGTTCGGCGTGGACAACGTGTTGCAGCGGATCGCCGATCCCGTGTTCCTCGGCGCAGTCGCGGAAAAGGGGTGCGGCTGCGGGGCGAAAGTCGTCTGCAAGAGCCGCCCCGAAGAGCGGGTGGGGGTGCTCTGTCTGGAGGACGGCAAGCCCTCCGTCATCGAGTATTACGAGATCTCCCCCGAACAGGCGGCGGAGCGGGACGAAAAAGGGGAGCTCAAATACCTCTATGGGGCGATCCTCAACTACCTCTTCCGCGCCGACATCCTCGCGCGCATCGCGGGGGAGCGCATGCCCGTGCACATCGTGAAAAAGAAGATCCCATATCTCAACGCGGAGGGCGTCTTCGTAAAACCCGAGCGGGAGAACGGCTATAAATTCGAGACGCTCATTCTCGACATGGTCCGCTTTGCGGGGAGCTGTCTCCCCTTCGAGGTGGAGCGGGAGCGGGAATTTGCGCCCGTCAAGAATCAAACGGGGGTGGACAGCGTGGAAACGGCGCGCGCCCTCCTTCAAAAAAACGGAGTAGTGTTATGAACGGCGAACCCAACCAAACCATTCTCGATTTCTGCACTCAGCTCGCGCGCGTGAACAGGGCGCTTGCCGACCTCTTCAAAACGGGGGATCCCGTTTTGTTCGGGGAACTCAACGCGGCGGTGAAGGCGCTCCACGCCGTCGAGAGCGGCGCGAAGGAGCCCGTGCTCGAGGCGGTCGCGGAGGAGTGCAAGGTCATCTACGTCAACTCCGATCTCATCGTAAAACTCCTTCGCACCACGGAGGGGGGCGTCATCGACAAGGGCGCGCAGAAGGGGCTCGATAAATTTTTGCACAACATCGATTCGGCGGTCGTCAACATCGCGGGCGCGCTCGGATTGGTGTGACAGGTTTCAAAAACAGGAGGATGGGGTATGAAAAAAACATCTGTATTCGCTGATAAGAACTTTCGGGTGGGGGAGATCTCTCCCCGCCTCTACGGCTCCTTCATCGAGCACCTCGGGCGCGCGGTGTATGGGGGGATCTACGATCCCGACGACCCTTCGGCGGACGAGAACGGCTTCCGGAAAGACGTCGTCTCCCTCGTGAGAGAACTGCATGTGCCCATCGTGCGCTACCCGGGCGGGAACTTCGTCTCGGGGTACGAATGGACGGACGGCGTCGGGCCCAAAGAGAAGAGGCCCGCCCGTCTCGACCTCGCGTGGCACACCACGGAGACCAACGAATTCGGCACCGACGAGTTCGTGAAGTGGTGCAGGCTCGCGGGCGTCGAGCCCATGCTCGCCGTAAATATGGGCACGGGCACGGTGAAAGAGGCGGCGCGGCTCGTTGAATATTGCAACCATGCGGGCGGAACGGCGCTCTCCGACTACCGCCGCGCGAACGGCGCGGAGAAGCCCTACGGCGTGACCTATTGGTGTATCGGCAACGAGATGGACGGCCCGTGGCAGATCGGGCATCTCTCGGCGGACGACTACGGCAAGAAGGCGCTCGAAGCGGCGAAGGTGATGCGCTGGACGAACGGGGAGACGGACGACGCCCTCTCCAATCTGCACAAACTGAAGCTCGTCGTCTCGGGCTCTTCCAACCACGAGATGGACACCTTCCCCGAATGGGACAGAGTGGTCTTGGAGCACACCTACGGCAAGGCGGACTACCTCTCCATGCACCGCTACTACGAATACAGCACGTCGGATAAGCGCCCCCTCGAGGACTTCTTCGGCGCGGCGGACAACATGGCGGAGTACATCGAGACCCTCGAGGCGACCATAGAGTATGTGCGCGCAAAGTACCGTACCCGCAAACAGGTGTACCTCTCCTTCGACGAGTGGAACGTGTGGAAGCAGTCCGCTCCCCGCACGGAGCCCCTTTGGAAGAGGGCGCCCCGTCTTATCGAGGATATTTACACCTTCCGCGACAGCCTCGTGTTCGCGGGTCTCATGAACACCCTGCTCAATCACTGCGATCTCGTGAAGATGGGGTGCCTCGCGCAGCTCGTCAACGTCATCGCCCCCATCACGACGGAGCGCGGCGACGCCTTCCGCCAGAGCATTTTCTACCCCTTCAAGTATCTTGCGAACAACGCCCGCGGCGCGACGCTCCGCACCTTCTCCGATTCCGACCTCTTCGAGAACAAATACGGGAAGGCGCGCTCGCTCAACGAGGCAGTCTGTTACGATGCGGAGAGCGGCTCCGTCGTCGTCTCCCTCGTCAACTATGCGCAGGAGGCGCGGGAAGTCTCCCTCGAGCTCCGCTCCTTCGGAGACCTTGAGCCCGCCGAATACGTCGAGATGACAAACGCCGACCTCGGCGCGACCAACGGGTTCTCGCACAAAGAGGACGTGGTCCCCGCCAAAAAGGATCTTCCCGCAGTGAAGGGAGGCACGCACGTTTCCGTCGTCCTCCCCGCCATGAGCTGGAGCTATTTGAAATTCAAAACGAAGGCATAAAAGGAGCGAAACATGAAAAAGAGACCGGTTTTCCGTTTTCTGTGCGTCTTCCTGCTTACGGCCGCCCTCGCCGTGAGCGCTTCCGCGTGCAAATTCGCAGACCTGTTCGGAACGGGCACGGGCACAAGCGAGCCCACTATCCGCGAAGTCTACGATATGTACGCGGAGAGCTGCGCCGCGGACGGGGAGGTCCCCCTCACCTATGAAGAATGGCTCGCCTCCGTGAAGGGGGAGAAGGGCGACAAGGGAGATAAAGGCGACAAAGGCGATGAGGGAGACCCCGGGGCGGACGGCAACGGCTGGCTCTACGGCAGCGGCGCGCCTCAAAAGTCGCAGGGCAAGAACGGAGACCTGTATCTCGACTACACCTCCTGGAATGTGTACACGAAGGAGAACGGCTCGTGGACCCTCCGCGGCAACATCAAGGGCGAGAAGGGAGACAAGGGCGACCCCGGCGATGGCAGCGCAGCGAATGCGGAGCTCGAGATCCATTTCCTCGAACTCGGCAACGGCAACGCGGGAGACTGCACCCTCCTCAAGACGGGGGACACCGAGGTCCTCATCGACGCGGGCTCCAAGCGCCCTTCTGCCGCGACCCTCGTCCCCAAGATCAAGGAATATTGCACGGACGGCATTCTCGAATACGTCATCGCAACGCACGCCCACGAGGACCATATCGCGGCGTTTGTCGGCAACAACGGAACGGACGGGATCTTCGCCAACTTCAAGTGCGAAACGATCATCGACTTTGCACGCAAAAACACAACTTCCGCTATCTCCGCGGACTACATCACATGGCGGGATAAGGAAGTGAGCGGCGACGGCGCGGTGCACTACACCGCCCTCCAATGCTGGAATGGGACGGACGGCGCGCAGCGCTCCTATGAGCTCGCCGAGGGCATTTCCTTTGAGATCCTGTACCAGCAATACTACGAAAAGTACTCGTCGGATGAGAACAACTACTCCGTCTGCACCCTCTTCACGCAGGGAGAGTATCACTATCTCTTCACGGGCGATCTGGAAAAGGATGGGGAGGAGAGCCTCGCCGCGAGCAACGAGCTTCCCCACTGCAAACTCTTCAAGGGCGGGCACCACCTCCTCCAACGACTGCCTTCTTCAGGAGATCACGCCCGAGAACGTCTGCATCTGCTGCTGCGCGGGCTCGAATGAATATACGGGCACCAAAGACAATCAATTCCCCACGCAGGATATGATCAACCGCGTGGCGAAGTACACCAAAAATATCTATGTGACGACCCTCTCCCTCGACGGGACGACCGCGAAATTCGCCTCCATGAACGGGGAGATCACGGTAACCTCCGATGGCGTCGATTTCTCCATCCACGGGAGCAACAACGACACCGTTTTGAAAGAGACCGATTGGTTCAAGAAGAACCGCACCTGGCCCGCGGACGGCGTACAGTAGTATGCCCGTCATCACCGCCATCACCCCCCAAAAGAAGGACGCGACCCGCTGCAACATCGAGCTCGACGGGCGGTTTTTCTGCGGCATGAAGCTCGAAACGGTGATGCAAAACCGTTTGAAGGCGGGCGCGGAGGTCACGGCGGAGGAGCTCTCCCGCATGCAGCTCGAGAGCGAAAAGCAGACCGCCCTCGACAAGGCGCTCACCCACATCTCCGCCTCCATGAAGACGGAGAAGGAGGTCCGCGCCTACCTCGCCCGCAAGGGGTATCTCGAAGAGGTGACGGACTACGCCGTCTCCCGCATGAAGGAATACGGCTATCTCGACGACAAAGAATATGCCCGCCGCTACTGCGAGAGCGCAGGGGGGAAGAAGGGCAGGCGGCTCCTCGCTCTCGAACTCAAAAAGCGGGGAGTTTCAGAAGAGGATTCCGAGGAGGCGCTCTCCGGACTCGGCGATGAGGAGGAGGGGGCGAAGGCCGCCCTTATGAAGTACCTCCGCGGCAAGCCGTGCGACCGCGCGACCCTCTCCAAAGCCTTCCGCCACCTCCTTTCCAAAGGGTATGATGTCGATACGGCGCGCGCCGCGCTTGCGGAGTGGACGGATGAAGATCGAGTTGATTGACGAGACGGGCTCCACCAACGAGACCGTAAAAAACTATCTTTCCGCGCGGGAGGACGTCGCGCTCTCCGCGCGCCGCCAAACGGGCGGAAAGGGCACGAAGGGGCGCTCCTTTCTCTCCGAAGAGGGGGGCGTCTACCTCTCTTTTCTCACCTTCTACGAAAACTTTCCCGCCGCCCGCGCCTTTGAGGTGATGGCGCACGCCGCCGTCGCGGTCTGCCGCACGGCGGAAAAATACGGCGTCTCTCCCTCTTTGAAGTGGGCGAACGACGTGCTCGCCGCGAACCGCAAGCTCTGCGGCATCCTCGTGGAGAACACCGTGAAAGGGGACCTTCTCGACCACAGCATCGTCGGGATCGGGATCAACGCCGAAAACGACGTCTCCGCCCTCGGGGGGATCGCCGTCTCCTTAAAGGAGCTCTCCGCCCTTCCCGTCACCGCAGACGGCGTGCGGGAGAAACTCATCGAAGAATATCAAAAACCGACCGAATTTGCGGACTACCTGCGCTATCACCGCTATCTCGGCGGAAAAGTCCGCGTCATCGAAGGGGACCGCACCTACGAAGCGGTCGCCCGCGCCATCCTGCCCGACGGCAGGCTCGAGATCGAAGAGGGGGGGAGGATCCGCGCGCTCGCGGGCGCGGAGGTCCGTCTCGACCCCTTGTCTTTATAAAAAACGGAGGACCTATGAATTTCACCACACACAAAACGACGGTCATGCAGCGGGGCGCAATGCCCGCCCGCGCCTACTACCTTGCGGGCAAGAAGTACGATCTGAAGAAGTGGGGGTTCCGCTATTTCGACGATGAGATCGCCGTCGAAAAGGCGCTCTCCTGCACCCCCGAAAGGGAGATCTCCGTGCCATCCTGCTGGGAGATCCTCGGCTACGGCAAACACCAATACACCAACGTCAACTATCCCTTCCCCTTCGATCCGCCCCTCATCGAGCGGAACAACCCCTGCGGCGTGTATGTGACGAAGTTCACCCGCCCCGCGCGGGAGGGGAAGTACTACCTGAATTTCGAGGGGGTGGACAGCTGTTTCTACCTCTTTGTGAACGGGAAGGAGGTCGGCTATTCCTCCGTTCCCCACAGCCCGAGCGAGTTCGACGTCACCCCCTTCCTTGCGGATGAGAACGAGCTGCGGGTCGTCGTATTCAAATTCTCGGCGGGGAGCTACCTCGAGGATCAGGACAAGCTCCGCATGAGCGGCATTTTCCGCGACGTCTACCTGTTGCACCGCCCCGAGGGGCACCTTTTCGACTACACCGTCCGCGCCTCCTACGACGAAAAGACGGGGAAGGGCGCTCTCGAGGTCACTTGCGACCGCCCCTGTTCCTTCACCCTCAAGGCGGAGGGAAAGACGTACCGCGGCAAGGGGGAGAGCTTCAAGCGCACCCTCCCCGTTTGCCCGTGGACGGCGGAGACCCCCGTTTTGTACCCGCTCACGATCTCCTGCGCGGGGGAGAGGATCGCGGAAAAAGTGGGTTTTTGCACCGTGAAGGCGGAGGGGAACGTCCTCACGCTCAACGGAAAGCCCATCAAATTCCGCGGCGTAAACCGCCATTCCATGACCGAAAAGGGGTATGTGGAGACGAGGGCGGACCTCGAAAGAGATCTGGACCTCCTCAAAGAGATGCACTGCAACGCCATCCGCACCTCCCACTATCCGCCCCATCCCCTCCTTCCGAAGCTCTGCGACGAGCGCGGTTTCTACCTCTTGGAGGAAGCGGACGTCGAGAGCCACGGCTCCGTCTCCGCGACGAATGTCGAAGACTTTGAAGAAAGGCGCAATCTGCTCCCCGAAAACCCCGCCTATTTCGGGCAATTCGAGGGGAGGGCGCTCCGCATGTACGAGCGGGACAAGAACCGCCCGTCCGTCCTCATCTGGTCCCTCGGCAACGAGAGCGGCTGGGGGGAGGGGCTCGCCCGCGCCGCCCGCGCCCTGAAAGAAAAGGGGGACGGAAGGCTCCTCCACTACGAGGGTGCCTACGAGCACACGGGGGACCGCTTCGTCGACGGCGGGCTCCTCGATCTCTACAGCCGCATGTACCCCGAACTGAAGTGGACGGAGGACTTCGCGAAGACGGCGGACAGACCCCTCGTCCTCTGCGAATACACCCACGCGATGGGCAACTCCTGCGGGGACATCGCCGCCTATTGGGAACTCATCCGCAAATACCCCGCCCTCTGCGGCGGCTTCATTTGGGAGTGGTGCTCCCACAGCGTGCTCGAGGGCAAAAAGATCTTATACGGGGGAGACTTCGGAGAATACCCGCACGACGGGAACTTCTGCATGGACGGCGTCGTGACGACCGACCGCAAGAAAAACCCCGAGTTTTGGGATGTCCGCAGGGTGTATCTTCCCGTGAAAGTTGTGCGGGAGGGGGACGAACTTGTCCTCAAGAACCTCCTCGACTTTGCCCCGCTCTCCATTTTGGAGAGCACCGCCGTCCTCCGTTACAGGAGGGACGACGCCCTCTTTGCGGGCGGGGAATACGACATCTCGGCTCTCCCCGCGGGCGGGAGTTTGCGCGTCCCCCTGAAAGAGAAGGAGGGTTACGACTATGCGGAGCTCTTCCTCCCGCACTGCGGCGAGGTGTTCCAATTCCCTCTTCCGAGGAAAAAAGAGGAGAGGAAAGAGAAGAACGGGCTCCTGTATAAAACGGAGAACGGCCTGCCCGTCTCCCTCATCCTCGGGGGGAAGGAGCTTTTGCGCGCGCCCGCCTTCATGACCGTGTGGCGCGCCCCCCTCGACAACGACATGAATATCAAGGCGGAGTGGCTCTCCTACGGGCTCGACCGCGCCTACTACTATCCCCTCGAGGGGACGGAAGGGGGCTCCCGCGGGAAGCTGGTCACCCCCGTGCTCCCGCCCATCGGGGAAGCGGAGCTGCATTGCCATGAGGAGGGCGGGCTCGCTGTCGGAGTCAAAGTGCGCCTTTCGGACCACGTGAAGAGCCTTCCCCGCTTTGGGTTCGTGTTCGATCTCGCGCTTCCCGCCGATACGCCTGTCTCTTGGTACGGGCTCGGCCCGAACGAGGCGTACGAGGACCGCAACTTCTCCTCCTACACCGCCCTGCACTCCTCCCGCGCGGACAGCGTGCGCTACGAATACCCCAAGCCGCAGGAGAGCGGCAGCCGCTGCGGGACCTATTTTGTCGCCCTCGGCGAGGGGATAAAACTCATGATCGATTCCGAGACCCCCTTCTCCTTCTGCATTTCGCCCTATCTTCCCGCAGACTACAGGGCGCACCGCCACGAGATGAAGGATACGGGGCACTTGTATCTCTTCCTCGACTACCGCATGGCGGGGGTCGGGAGCAACTCCTGCGGGCCCCGTATCGACGAAAAATACCTCATCACCGAGCGCGAATTCACCTTCCGCTTCCGCCTGAGGAGCGCAAACGGGCTCTTTGAGGCACACAGGAGCAAGCAATGAGGCGGGCGTATTCCTTTGAGGAGATCCGCGCCGCCGAGGCGCGGGCGATCGCCGCGGGGGAGACCGTCTCCGCTCTCATGGAGAGGGCGGGGCTCGCCCTTGCCGACGCCGTGGAAGCGGCAATGGACAGGCTGCACATTCCCGAGGCGCTCTTCGTTTGCGGCGGCGGAAACAACGGCGGGGACGGGTTCACCGCGGCGCGCATCCTCCGCGAACGGGGGAAGGACGCCTCCGTCCTCTGTCTTTCCCGCACTCTTTCGGAGGGTTGCGCGGCGGCAAAGGCGAAGTTCGGCGGCGAAGTGCTCGGCAGGATGACCCGCCGCAGATACCCCCTCGCCGTCGACTGCGTGCTCGGAACGGGCATTTCCCGCCCGCCCGAGGGGGACGCCGCCGTCCTCATCGACTTTCTTTGCAGCGCGGACTATGTGATCGCGTGCGACGTCCCGAGCGGTCTTAAAGAGGGAGGCATCGCCTTTTATAAGCACGTGAAGGCGGATGAGACGGTCTGCATGGGCGGCTTAAAGCAGGCCCTCCTTCTTTCGGACGGCGCCGATCTCGCGGGAAAAATCTCCGTCGCGGAGATAGGCCTTCCCCTCAAGGGAGGTGCGGAAGTGTGGGGGAGGGAGGACGTCCGCAAGTTCTTCCCGCCCAAAAAATCGCACTCCGATAAGGGGGACTACGGGAGCGTCGCCATCCTCTCGACCTGCAACATCCTCGGTGCGCCCCTCCTCGCGGCGGGCGCGGCATTGAAGAGCGGCGCGGGGTACACCGACCTCTATATGACCTCTTCGTCCGTCCCCTGCGGGGATGCGGCGACGATCGCGACGTTTCAGACGGCGGACGAACTGCACCGCGCGCTGTGCGCGGCAAAATACCCCGCCTGCCGCTTCTCCTTCTACGACGGGGAGCCCGTCTTTGCGGGGGCCGTCGCCTTCGGCATGGGCGCGGGGGTGGGGGAGACGACGCGCACCATCCTCGAAGAGCTCTTCACGACCTACCGCAGCGGCACGCTCGTGCTTGACGCCGATGCTTTGAACACGCTCGCGATGTACGGTACGGAGCGGTTGAAAGAGCGGGAATGCCCTGTCGTCATAACTCCGCACATCAAGGAATTTTCCCGTCTTACGGGGAGGCCTACGGAGGAAATTTTGTCCGATCCCGTCTCCGCCGCGAAGGCGTTTTCAAGGGAGTACAACGTCACGGTCGTTCTCAAAAACAACCGCACCGTGATCGCGCAGGGGGATAGAGCCGCCGTCAGCACGGCGGGCTCGCCCGTCCTCGCCAAGGGAGGAAGCGGAGACGCGCTCGCGGGCTTTCTTGCGGGCACCTGTGCGCGGGGCGTTCCGCCCTTCGAAGGGGCTGTTGTCTCCTGCTATCTCTTCGGAAAAGCGGGCGAACTTGCGGCGGAGAGAATGGGAGAATACGCGCCCGACGCCTCCGACCTTATAAAATTCCTCCCCGAGGCAATGGTACGCCTCGCCCGCTGAAAAGGTTTATTTTACGAAAAATGCCCCGATAAACGGGCGTTTTTCAAGTTTTGCGAAGTACTATGCGTGACATAATTATGCCGAATAGCCGAAAAACCGCACGCAGACGGCGCAGGAGAGAAGGATCCCGCCCGAGAGGAGATAGTAGACGGGGAAGAAGGTGAAAAGGCTCATCACGAGGAGGAGCGCGCCGCTGATAAAATAAGGGCGGGCGTTGCGCTTGGAGAAGGCGGCGCGGAATTTCGTCCGCGCGGTGCGGCGGGGAAGTTCGCCGCAGATGAGGGGGCTCGGGGTCGTTCCCGTGCGCTCGAAGAGGGCGTAGGTCTCGTCCCCTTTTTTCGTCTTTTTCCCGAAGGAGAAGAGGAGCTTTTCCGCCTCGGGCGTGAGGTCGTTGCACCAGAGGGTGAAGGGTTCTTTTCCGTACTCGCGGAGAAGGGCCGCGGCCGCGTCCGCAGAGAGGGGCTGCATCGTGTAGAGGGGGACGGCGATCTCCCCGTCCCGCTTCAGACAGTCGCCCTCGCAGTGCGCCTCGCTCCCGTCCGCGCGGAACGCCTCGAGCAGGGCGGCGCGCACCCGTTCCCCCTTCTCGAGGGCGAGGTGCAAAAGGAGGGCGTCGCGTGCGGCGCGCGCCTTCTTGGTGAGGACCCGCTTCTCCCGCCGCGCATAGAGAAAGAGGGCGGCAAGGGTCCCGATCCCGAGGGCGAGGAGGACGGCGGCTCCCGCCGCAAGGGGGAAGGAGACGCGGTAGTAGCGGAGCACGCAGAGGGAGAGCAGCCACGCGGAGAAGGTATAGAAGAGGGTATCCGC
The DNA here is from genome assembly GCA_947629725.1 of uncultured Clostridia bacterium. Classification (GTDB taxonomy): domain Bacteria; phylum Bacillota; class Clostridia; order Christensenellales; family Borkfalkiaceae; genus Gallimonas. Next base: position 4,919 of record CANREU010000007.1, on the reverse strand, counting down.
CGCAAAAGGCAGGTCGATTTTTCTCATATTCCGATTTTTGACCGCCGATTTCGGAATTAAACTTGCAAAGCGCAAAAAAGTATTGTATAATAGAGGGGATGAAAGTCGCTCTCTTCGGCGGGTCGTTCGATCCCGTCCATCTCGAACACGTCCGCGTCGCCGCTGCGGCGAAGGCTGCCCTCGGGCTCGACAAGGTCGTCGTCATGCCCGCAGGGCTCGCTCCGCACAAGAGCGGGGCGGTATGCGGGGCGGAGGAGAGGCTCCGCGCCTGCAAGATCGCCTTCCGCAACTGCGATTGGGCGGAGGTGAGCGACTTCGAGATCGGCTCTTCCGGCAAGAGCTATTCCTACCTCACCTGCCGCGCCTTCGCGGAGAAGTATCCCGATGCGGAGCGCTACTTCCTCGTCGGTGCCGATATGCTCGAAAATTTCTTCTCGTGGAAGGAGCCCGAGGAGATCGTCCGCCTCGTCACCCTTGCCGCGTGCGGGAGGGAAGACCCTTTGCCCGCCTCCCTGAAAGAGCGCTTTTTCGCCCGTTTCGGGAAGAAAGTGACCGAGATCTCCTACACGGGCGGGGCGGTGTCGTCCACCGAACTGCGGGTCGGGCTCGCCTTCCGCGGCTATACGGAGACCGACCTTTCGGGGCTCGACAAAGAGGTGCTCGGGTACCTCGACGGGATCGGCGCCTACCGCAGAGGGGAAGCAGAGGCGCTCCTGCTCGAAAAGGAGGAGCGGCGGGCGCACAGCTACAGGGTCGCCCTCATGGCCTGCGGTGCGGCAAAGCGGGCCGGGGTCGCGGACGAGAAGGCCCTTCTTTCCGCGATGCTGCACGACTGCGGGAAATATATCCCGCTCTCTTCCCCCCTTCTGAAGGGATTTACGCCGCCGGCGGACGTACCCGACCCCGTTCTGCACCAATATACAGGCGCCTACCTCGCGGAGCACGTCTTCGGGGTGGAGGATAGGGAAGTGCTCTCCGCCATCGCCTGCCACACGAGCGGCAAGGAGGAGATGACCGCCCTCGAGGCGCTCGTGTATCTTTCCGACCTCTTGGAGCCCGCCCGCGCCTTCTGCGGGGCAGAGGGGCTCCGCGCCCTCTTTGAAGAGGACCTTTTCCGCTGTCTCCGCGCCGCTCTCATTCGGGAGACGGACTATTTAAGAAGAAAAGGGAAACCCGTGTTTCCGCTCACGGAACGGGCGTGCGAATGGGCAAAATCGGCAATAAAACCCTGATTTTGCCGATTTGCAAAGTACTATGCGTGACATAAAGGCCGTATTTACGGCAAAAATTCAAAAAATCGAAAGGAGCTGAAAAGATGGAAAGCAAGGAATTGGCCTACAAAGCGGCGGCGGTCCTCTCCTCGAAGAAGGCGCAGGACATCGTCATCCTCGACGTGAGCGAGCAGACGGTCGTGTGCAGTTATTTCGTGGTGGCGAGCGGCAGGAGTACCACGCAGGTGCGCGCCCTCTGCGACAACGTGGAGGAGGAACTCAAGAAGATCGACCTTGCGCCCGTCCGCACGGAGGGGATCCGCGAGGGACGCTGGGGAGTGCTCGACTACGGCGACGTCGTGGTGCACGTCTTCAACGAGGAGTCTCGGCTGTTCTACTATCTCGAGCGGCTTTGGGACTCGGGGCGCAACGTCGTGAGGTACGAAGATCCGCAATGAGGGGAACGGGAATGACAAGAAGGTTGCTGTCGGCGGCGCTCGCGCTCTCCGCGGCCGCGCTTTTCGCGCTGTGCGGGTGTTCGTCCGGGAAAAATCGGTTTTCGCGCTACGACGACGCGCAATATGCGGTCGGGGGAGGCTCCGTCCTCTCGGTCTCCAAGATCGAGATCGAGTGGTTCGGGGGAGAGGTGATCGTGCAGGCTTCGTCCTCCGCCACCGCCGTCTCCTTCGAGGAGGTGACGAACGCCGCGGATCCCGCGTCTTTTCTCCGCTACCGCGAGCGGGACGGGGAGCTCGACATCAAATACTGCGCCTCGGGCGCGTCGCTTGAAGAGGTCCCCCAAAAGAGGCTCGTCGTCACGGTTCCCGCGCTCATGCAGTTTGCGGAGCTCGACGTGGAGACGGAGGGTGCCGCCGTCGCCGTGCGAAACATCCGCGCGACGACGCTCGATGTGCACACCCGCACGGGCGGGGTGATCGTGTACGGCTACTCCTTCGGCGGGGCGGAGATCGAGACAAGTTCTGGGGATGTGGTTCTCGAGCTCGGGGAGGGGGCGACGTTCTCCTTCCGCTATTCCACCGAGCGCGGCTCGCTGCACGACGACTTCGAGTCGATGTACATGGGGGTGGACTCGTGGCAGCACGGCTCGCCGGACTTCCGCTTCGGGGTCACGACCGTTTCGGGCGGTCTCTATCTGAAAAAAACGATCTGATCACTTGAACGTGATCTTTTTCGGCGCGCCGTATTCCGCCTTGGCGCGCTTTTTTTTGCGCTCGACGAGGAAATACACGGGGTCCTGCGCGGGAGGCTGCGGGCGGGCGCGGCGCATGAGGGCGCGGTAGCCGAGGAGGGCGAGCCTCACGAGATGGACGAGCACGGCGCACGCCATAAGGAGGAGAAGAAGGAAGAAAAATCCCTGCCACTGGACGGAGAGAGCGTTCATGCTCCCCATTCTACCCCGTCCGTCTTGTCACAAAATGGGAAAGAGGGGAGTATTTCCCGCGATTTTCGGGAAAAATTTATGTCATGGAACAGGGAACTTATCTTTCCCCCGCGGAGGCGGTGGAATACGGAGAATTCAAGCGGGCGAGACGGGAGGCGGAGGTCGCCGTCACCCTTCAAAAACTTGTGGCGGACGCTTCCCGCCGCGAGACGGACAAGCACGTTTTGAGGAGCGTCTGCGACGGGGCGCTGAAACTGCACTGCTACGGCGTGCTCGTCTCTCCCGTGAATGTGGCGGAGGCGAAGAAGAGGCTGGGCGGCAGGGCGGTCGTCGCCGTGCTCGCGGGCGGGACGGGCGAGACCCTTCCCGCCGTCAAAAAATACGAGGTGAAGCGGGCGATCCGCGCGGGGGCGGGGGAGGTGCGTCTCGTGCTCTGCTATTCCGCCCTCGCTCTCGGGAATGCGGCGTACCTCAAACGTGAGGTCCGCAAGGTGCGCCGCGCGGCAGGCAAAAAACCGCTTATAGTTTCGCTCGAGGACCATTCTCTCGGGGAGCGGGAAGTTGCGCTCGGCGTGCGTGCGGCCGCGGAGGGCGGGGCGGACGCCGTGTGCGTGAGGGGAGAGACGGAGCTTCTCGCCTGTGCTGTGAAGTGCGGCGCCGACCGCGTCCGCGTGGACGTCTCGGGGGTGGAGAACGCCGAACAGCTCCGCCTGCTCCTGAAGGCGGGCGCCCGCCGCGCGACGGCGGAGCGGCCCGAAAAGCTCGCCGAGGAGATGTACCGCGCCGCGGCGGAGGAGGCCGCTCTTTTTACGGAGCCGCTTGCGGAGGAAAGCGTCGAAAAACCGCGCCTTTCTCCCGAAAAAAGCGGGACCGTTTTGTGAAAATGTGAAAATGCCCCTAAAAACGCTTTGAAAATTCCCGAAAATATAGTAAAATAGACGAGTGAGAACGTGCGCGCGTCTCGCATGCGCGCGCAAAAAACGCGGAACGAACAACGGAGTCGAACGAAAATGGGACTGATCGGTTATCTTATGGGCGGCGACAGCCGCAGAAGCCTCAAAAAACTCAATAAAAAGGCGCTCGAGATCGAGGCGCTCGAGCCGAAATACGCGGCGATGTCCAACGACGAGCTGCGCGGGCAGACGGCGATCTTAAAGGAGCGGCTCTCCAAAGGGGAGACCCTTGAGCAGATCCTGCCCGACGCATTCGCGGCTCTCCGCGAGGCGAGCTGGCGGGTGCTCGGCATGAAGCACTTCCACGTGCAGCTCGTGGGCGGCATCTGCCTCTTTCAGGGGCGTATCGCCGAGATGAAGACGGGCGAAGGCAAGACCCTCGTCGCCACCCTTCCCTCCTACCTCGAGGCGCTCTCGGGCAAGGGGGTGCACATCGTCACCGTCAACGACTATCTCGCCCGCCGCGACGCGGAGTGGATGGGCAAAGTCCACAAGTTCATGGGGCTTACGGTGGGCGTGGTCGTCCCCGGCATGAGCGACGAGGACAAGCGCGCCGCCTACAACTGCGACATCACCTACGGCACCAACAACGAGTTCGGGTTCGACTACTTGCGGGACAACCTCAAGTCGGACCTCAAGGCGATGGTGCAGCGGGAACTCAACTTTGCGATCGTCGACGAGGTGGACTCCATCCTCATCGACGAGGCGCGTACCCCCCTCATCATCTCGGGCAAAGGGGAGCAGTCGTCCGACCTCTATGAGAGGGTCGACCGCTTCGTCCGCACCCTCAAAGGGGGCTTCGACGACGACCTCAAGGACCTCGAAGAGGCGGCGACCCGCAAGAAGAAGGAGCGGGAGTCTGGCGCACAGAAACTGCGCCGCGCCGAGGAGCTCGAGTGGGACTACGTCATTGAGCGCAAGGAAAAGCAGGTCCAGCTCACCGAATACGGCGCCGCGAAGGCGGAAAAGTTCTTCGGCATCGAGAACATCGCCGACATCGAGCACGCCTCCCTCAACCATCACATCCAGCAGGCGCTCAAGGCGCACAAGCTCTTCCACCTCAACGAGGAATACATCATCAACGACGGGGAGATCGTCATCGTCGACGAGTTCACCGGCCGTCTCATGATCGGGAGAAGATACTCCGACGGGCTCCATCAGGCGATCGAGGCAAAGGAGCATGTGAAGGTGCGCGAGGAGAACAAGACCTACGCGACCATCACCTTCCAGAACTATTTCCGTCTCTACCGCAAGCTCTCGGGCATGACTGGTACCGCGAAGACGGAGGAGGCGGAGTTCCGCACCATCTACTCCCTCGACGTCATCGAGATCCCCACCAACCGCCCCGTGGCG
>CANREU010000006.1 GCA_947629725.1 uncultured Clostridia bacterium | reverse complement strand
TCACGCAGTTAAGAAGCGATTCCTTTTGAATAATCTCTTTGATTGCCGTATACGCAGTTTCGTATGCAACGACAAAATCGCGCACTAATTCTAACTCGTTTTTTGCTTTTGTCATGTTTTTCAAATGATTGATAAAATCCGGATTGTTCGGTTGCTGATAACCGACGTAATTTTTGCTGTAATACCCCTGCGTACATTTGCCTAAAAAGCTATTCTCTTGTAATGTAAATTTGTTCATAGAATCCTCCTTTGGAATTATCAATAAAATTATAACATGGGATTTTATCCGATTGCGCCATATATGCCAACTTTTTTAGAAAAAGGCGGGAGCGTTTCGCTCCCGCCTGTGTTTTGCTTTCGCCTTGTTGTAGGTGCATTTCATGCGTTAGCAACATCTGCTCCCCCATGCAGGGTCAGTTATCACAATCGGGATAATCCGATGCCCACTCTGCCCACGGTTGCCCTTTTCTCGCTTTATTGTGCAGCTGTTGGTGCGTCTTGTTTCTCGGATCGAGCTGTGCAGCGTGATTGTCGGCATTTGCCCGGAATGCCTTATTGTTCGGGTTGTGCTGGTTCGCCCAATCATTCAGCTGCGCCCGGGTGTGCGTCTTCCCTGATACTTTTCCTTTTGCCATAATCACCTCCTTCCGAACCAATAAAAAATCCATACAGCGTGGTGCATGGACGGGAAGTTGCTAACTGGCTTTGCCTTGCACCACAAAATGAAGCCGTCGGAAATTCCGATTGGCTCGATATTTTGTCGTGCAAAGCTGCGAAACGTAGGGGAACCACTTAAAGGTCGCACACAACTACTTTCTCAACGCCTCAACGAGCATCTTGCAGGCGAAGATGAGTTCCGCGGATTTACATTTGCTTATGCTTAAAGTTTTAAGGACGTTTTTCACAGGCTCGTTTTGTGAAGGAACGATCGCTAAAACATATAAAAGCACTTTGCATTTTTATTATACCGCACTCACCGTGAAAAATCAAGCAAAAATTTCAACCGACTGTCTCGATTTCTTACTTTAAGTGCACGATCTCGCTGTGCGGGAATGCCTCGGCGAAAAGGTCCGCGACGAGGCGGCGGTGGCAATGCTCGGGCGTTGCCTCCGAACAGAGGAGGCAGATGGGAGACGGAACGTTTGAATAGGCCGCCTTGATATGCTCCGCGGTCTTGCGCTCCCGCATGATGGCGGAAAACTCCTTTTCGTACTCCTCCCACGAAGTTTCGCCCTTGTTATACCGCTTCAACAGGTCCTCCGTGGGGGCGAGCAGGACGTCGTGGCGGTATTCGATCCCAGAAATCGCGGAAAGGAAATACCGAAGGTCCTCCCCCTTCGCGAAAGCAGCGAGCTGGGAAGTATTGTTGAGGCGCACGTCTATCAGCGTTTTCACGCCCCCTTCCGTTAAAAGTCCGAAAAATTTCTCCGCGCTCTTTTGCGTAAATCCGATGGTGCAAATCTTCATCTCATTCCTCCTCGATATGATAGCCGATCTCCGCGTTCCGCTTGCGGTATGCCTCCGAAAGGAGCTCTTCCTCCGAGCGGGTGTCGAAGAGGGACAATTGGTTGCGGTTGGGGAAGTAATGCTCGAGGAGCCTCTCCTCGATCTCCTCCTGCGTCTCCGTCTTCTCCTTTTCGAGGTGGACGACGGAATAGCCGAGCTCCTTGAATTTGCGCCCGACGAGAATACACCGATGGCAGTTGAAGGGGTCCTTCTCGGCGCACATGAGGGCGAACGTATAGCCGCGCGCATAGCCCGCGCCGACCTTGCCGATCCCCTCTTCAAACGCAGCCGTAGCGGAAAATTTCTCGAAGTCGAGATAGCCGTTGGGATAGAGGGAGGCGTCCTCCTGCCGCGCGCCGAACTCCCTTGCGTAGTTGCGGTAGAGGATCCCGTTTTCTTTGAGTGTCTCCTTCAAGACCGCCGAATCGAAGTCGGTGTAGTAGGAAGAGCGCGGCACGCTCCGCACGTCGACGACGCACCCGACCCCGTGCTCGCGGAGCACGCGGACGAATTCGCCGGCGGAAAAGGAAGTATAGCCGACCGTGTAGATCGTATTCATCATTCCACCCTGCCTTTGGGGAAATCGGAGGACGGGTCTTTCCCGGACGGACCGTCCTTTGCGATAAGCCCGAGTTTTTTCAGCCTCTGCATGATACCGGCGCGGTTCCTGCCGTGCAGCCGCTCAAGCTCCGCGACCGGGGTCCCCGAGAGGAATTCCTTTGCGAGGGCGAGGTCCTCCTCGCTCTCCCAGCGCGTCCAGCGCCTGTCCGTCTCCAATGTCCCGCGCGTGTAGCCGAGCTGTATGAGCCGCCCGCGGATCTGTATGGATGGCCGCCCGTGCGATTTGGCGATCTCCAAAAAGGACATCCCCTTCTCGCTCTCCTCTTTCAGCCGCAAGTCCTCCTCCGCGCTCCACGGAAGACCGGCGTTTTTCACCCACCCCGAGCCCGCTTTTTCCTCTTGGGAGACGTCGGGAACTGCAACCGGGGGCTCCTCTGCAGGGCTCTTCTCCGCGGAGGGGGCGACGATGTCGGCGAGCCGCTCGAGGTTGTCGATCAAAAACCGCTGCGCCGCCCCGCCGTAGATGAGGACGCGGACCTGAATGCCTGCCGCCGGGCGGTAGAGCTCTGTAGAGATCCCGTATTCCTCTCCGAGGTCTGTGGGTGTCTTCTGCGAGGCGTCGATCATGCCCGCCTCGCCGAAAAATTCGGTGATCGCGCGAGCGGAGATCTTCCCCCCGTCAGGCTCGCACACGGCGTTGAGCCGATTTTTGAGCGCGCTCGCGGAGACTGCACGGTCGGAGACCTCGATCCCCGAGATCTTGCTTTCCGAAATGCGGGGATGGCTGTAGCGAGGGCGTTCCTTCCTCTCCTCCCGCCGCCCAGAAAGCGCCGCGGCGGAATAGCGGAACCACGCCGCATACGACGGGGAGAGCATGAGTCCGGGATCGAGCGCGGCGCCCGTATCGGGGTCCTTCCCGTCCGAAAGGGACTCCAAAAATCTCACGGCGCGCGCAAGGTCTTTTTCGGACTCTTCGGGATGATCGCGGGAGAAAACGGGGACCCTGGGCGCGGAAACGCTCGGAGGGGCTGTCTCAATGCGCCTTGCTTCCTCTTCAGAAACAGGGAAGATCTTCGCGATGAATTTATAGTATCTCCCGTTGGAATAGGGAATCGCGGGGAGGCTCACGGCGAGGAGCGCGTGTCCGACCGTCTGCCCCGCAAACTCGTCCTTCCGATAGACGGGATCGGTGACGGAGAGCCCTGAATAGCGAGCGCTGCGATAGGTGAAATCGGCGCGGTAGTGCATCTTGCCGTCGTCGCCGAGGGCATAGTTGAAGCAGAGCGCCTCGACTTTGAACAGCCCGATCGAGAGCTTCTGCCCTGCGATCTCCGTCTCCGAAAGATAGGAGCGCGTGTTCCCGAACAGGTTCGGCGAATGGAAGAGATAGGAAGGGCTCAAGAGCTCGTAGCGGACGAGCCGCCCCCTCCGCACGGGCGGAACGGCTGGGTCGAGCACATAATTTTCCGTTTGACAGCCGCTCGGCGCCCTTTTTGACGTCTCCACCTCGAGGATGTCGAGATCGTTGAACGGCTCGAAAATGCTCTTCGGGATCTCGTTTCCCGCGGGGTCCCCCGACGAGACGAGGCGGATCCATTGCTTGGTCTTCACGTCAAGTCCCGCAACGCAGTAGCCCCCGTATTTATAGGAGCGCGTGATCAAGATCAACAATTGCTTCATCTGTATTCCCCTTTGTCTCCGCGCTATTCGCCCAAACGGAGGATCTTTTGGTATAAGACGGTCTTTTTCGGGGTCAGGGCGCCGTCTGCATGATAGTGCCCGAAATACCAATGGCGCTAGCGAACGGTCTCCTCGATGCGGGAGAGCAGCCCGTTTTCCGCATACACCCCGCGCTTGCGCGTGCGGCCGAGGAGGGGCGGAAAGTAGAGGGCGCGCTCGTCGCAGGAATGGGTCACGATATAGTCCACCTCGTTGCCGTAGCGCTGCAGGTTGGAGAGCCCCTCTTCGAGCTCCTTTAAGCTCGGCGTTTCGCGCTCCCAGACACTCACGCCCTCGATGCGGAAAAATTTATCGGTGCTCGTCGCCCCGCCGAACGTAAAGATGCGGTTTCCCTCGATCTCGAACACCTGCCCGCGCATGAGGTGGAGGATGTCGGGGCGGACCGTGTGGACCTTCCCGCCCTTCCATGTTTCGACGGGACAGGCGTCGAGGAGGTCGTAATTCTCGTGGTTGCCGTCGACGAAGAGGACAGTGAAGGGCAGGGCGGAATACAGGTCGAGCGTCCTTTCGGCGCTGCGCACATCCCAGAGCCCGCCGAAGTCCCCTGCGACGATCATGTAGTCGTTTTTCGTGAGTTCGGGGTGCTGCTCCGCGAAGGCGGGGAGTTTCGCAAAGTCCACCGTCCCGTGGGTGTCGCCCGTAATATAGATCATTTTTTCACTCCCATGTGCGCTTTTTCGTACCCCATGTGCGCATTTTGCTCATTCGAGCGGGCCGTATTTTTTCTCAAATTCTTCTTTGGAGAGGAGCACCGAGCGGCTCTTTTTTCTGCCGTCGAAGGGAGTGACATAGCCCATCGACTCCATCCACCCGATGATTTTCCCCGCGTGGCTATAGCCGATGCCGCAGCTGCTCTGGATAACGGAGAGGGAGGCCTGCCCCGTCTTCACGGCGAGGGCGAGCGCCTTCAGATAGGACGCGGGGGGATCCGAGGCGTTCTTTGAGGGATCCGCTCCGTATTTTTCCGCCGCCGCTCTTACGAGCGCGTCCGCTCCCCGCTCGGAGAGATACCCGCCCTGTATGCGCGTACTCGAGGGGTCATACGACCTTCTGAAGAGCATGTCGCCCGCGCCGAGCAGTTTCTCCGCGCCGCGCTCGTCGAGGAGCAGGAGGGATTCCTTCCGCCCCGCCGTGCGGAAGGCAATGCGCGTGGAAAAGCTCGTCTTGATCGTAGTCGTAAAAATTTTCTCCTCTATTCTCGCCGTTGAGAACACGAGGTGGATCCCCGCCGCGCGGCCCTTTTGCCCGATCGCGCGGATCGCGTCGTCGGCGTCCTGCGGGATCATAAGGTCCGCAAATTCCTCCGCAATGAGGACGATGCGGGCAAGTTTCACCTCCCCTTCCTTGCAGACGGCGTTGTATTCATCGACGTTGCGCGCGGGCTCGCCCGAACCCGTCTTCTTCTCAAACAGTTGATAGCGGCGCTCCATCTCTTCGTTCGCCCATTGCAGGGCGGAGACCGCCTGCTCCGCCCCGATCTCCATCCTTCCGCGGAGGAGGTGGGGAAGCCCCGCATAGCGCGCGAATTCCTTCCCGTCGCGGCTGCACAGAATGAAGCGGACGTCCTCCGGGGAGTACTTCGAGATGAGGCTGCAGATGAACGTGCGGAGGAAGACGGACTTCCCCGAGCCCGCCGCGCCGCCCACGAGGATGTGGGGAAGTTTCGTGAGATCTCCGAACGCCGGCTCGCCCGAAATTTCCTGCCCGAGGACGAACAGGAGCTTGCCCTTTCCCTCCGCATTGGCTTCTTTTGCGCCGAGGAGTTCCGCCGTCGGGACCAAACTGCGCGCCCCCGCCTCAAGCGGGGCTTCGAGGATCGCACCGCTTTCGCTCCTCGCAATGCGGACGCTCCCGACGCCGAGGGCGGCCGCCAATTCCGCATCCTTTTCTACGGCTTTCTGCGCGGCGAAGAAGTCGGAGATCTCCAGCTCGAACTGTACGACCGCCGCCCCGCGCGTGATCCTGCTCACTTCGCAGTCGATGCCGCTTTCCGCCATGACGGATACGATCGCGTCTGCCGCATCCTCCGCGCGCCCGAAGGAGAGCCCTGCCGTGTGTTCGGGCGGGTTTTTGCACCCCGTCCCACCGTTTTCGGCCTGCATGAGCTCGAGACAGCGGGCGTATTGCTCCTCCGTCATCCCCTCGAATTCGCTCGCCGCCTTCGCATACACGGCGGCGGAGGCTGCGTCTTCCTCTATCTTCTCGCGGCAGCGGCCGCGAAGGAACCCGACGAGCTCCTTTTGCCCGCCCGTTCCGCTCCGGAGCCCCTCCTCCGCGGCGGCGCGGATCTTTTCCGCCTCCGCGGCGGCGCCGAGATAGGCGGCAAGCTCCTCTTCGTCGATCGCCGCGATCTGTTCGGCCGCGGCGAACAGCCGAAGCGCGCACGCCGCGGCGCTCTGCGGACCGTTCCATTTGACGCGCAGCTCGTCCCCCACGATCTCCGCGCCGTAACGGTCGGCAATGTCGCCGATCCGCCCGTCGATCCCCTCCTCGTCGAAGGAGACCCTCTTGTTGAGGGCGAGAAGGGCATACCCGCCGTCCGTGAGGTAGAGATCGCCCCCGCGGGAAAGGAGGCGGAAAGAGACCTCCCCGTTTTTCGTTTCAAGCCCCTCGAAAGAAAAGACCGTTTCGCCGTTTTCGCGGCGGACGGAGATCCCCTTCTCCCATTGGAGCATGGCGCCTTCCTTCTCCTCCGCGCCCTTTTCCCCGTTCGTCTGCGGGAAGTCTCGCTCTTCCTTGTCGTCCATATCTTTCTCCTTGTCGTTTTTTCAGAAGATAAGAAGCGATTTTTCAACAAAACCGCTTCTCTCCGCCGCATAAATTTCCGCTTTTGTTACGTCGCGGGGACGGGCGGCTCCTCGTCCGTGAGCCATGCGAGCGTTCCGTATTGCGTATCGATCTCATAGTAATCGGTGACGTCGCGGCCCGCGCCGTCGTAAATGCGGATGTTCGCAAGGCCGTTCACCGCGCTGTTCTCCTCGGGCATGAGGACGCCCGTCACGTCGCACTCGAGGCGGTGCCCCGAAAGGAGGGAGCCGACAGAGAGCCAATAGGCCTCGCCGTCCGTGTCGTCGCCGTAGAGGGGCGCCTCGCCGCGCTCGCGGGTGATGGAGAGGGTGGTAATGCGGATGACCCGCCGCGTAACTTTGAGGGGCTCTTCCGCGCCCTCGAACACGAAGCCGTTTTGCAGCGTGTAGTCCTCTTCGCCGTTTACGACCGTCCCCGAGCAGAGCTCGCGGAGCTCTTCGAGGGTGACGCCGCCGGGGGCGGTGATGCTCCCCCCGAGCTTCACCTTTATCCAGCTCTCCTCCACGTCCGGCGGTTTTTTCATGACGAAGTAGTCGTCCTCGCCGTAGGCGAGGGGCTCGCCGTCGTACTGCTTGGTGAGGCTGAAGAGGCGGATCGTGATGGGCGTCTTCACGCGGAGTTTGCCCGAGACCCACTCGATCTCGTAGCACTCGTTGATGATCGTGTTGTTCTTGTCGCGGAAGATCGCCGAAAGCCCGAAGTTGGGGACGTAGCCGACCTCGTCGTCGGTATCGGTGATCTTGATGACGGTCGTTCCCGTTACGGAGCGGATCTCGTCGCCCGGGGCAAGTCCCCTGTCGCCCTCCGCCTTTTCATAAGTGAAGTCGGCGGTAGAGTGTTCGCTGCCGTCATACACCCACTCGCCGTTCCCCGTCGTGATCGTGATCTTCCGGCTGAGGATGACCGCTCTGCCGTATTCATAGGAGATCGTGAAGTTCCCCGTGACCTCCCTGCCTTCGTCGAAGATGCGCGCCGTGAACCCGTTTTGATAGGTCATCGCCTTTGTGTAGGAGTTGAAGAGCGGCCGTATCTCGTGCCCCTCGAGCGCGGGGTACCCCTCGGGATAGACGGCCTCCCAGCCCTCCTCGAAGGTGTGCGGGGCGGCGTCGTAGATGATGCTCCCATCCCCCGACTTCACGGTGATGGGGCGGGGAGTGATTTGAAGTTTTCCGTATGTGTAGGCGATCGTATAGTTTGCGGCGACGTCCTCCCCCTCTTCGTCGAGAATGACGAGGGTCACCTGCAGCATGTTGGGACGGGGTTCGCCGACGTCGATCACGCGGAGCGCCGTGTCGGGAACGGGTGAATAGGACTGCACGGTGTGCCCGTCCGCGGGAGCGCCGTAGGTGCAGGTCTCCTTGAAGTGGTACTCCCCGTCGTAAACCCACTCGCCCGAATCCGTCGTCACCGTGATGGGCCGCTCGGTGATTTTCAGGATCCCGTATTCATAGGTGACTTCGTAGTTCTTTGTGACGGGATTTCCCTCGCCGTCCGTAATCTCAAAGGTGTATTCGTGCACGTTTTCCGTACCCGTGGTGACATTTTTGACCTGCGTGGGCACGATTTTCGAGGGCACGAAGCGGTGCCCCGAGACGAGCCCGCCGTCCTCGCGCCCCTCGGGGGCGTGGCAGGTGAAGCCCTCCTCGGTGTGGTATTTGCCGTCGTACACCCATTCGTGAGAGTTGGAGAGGACGACGACGGGGCGGGCGTCGATCGTGAGGGTGCCGTATTCCCAAGTGATCGTGTAGTTCTCCGTCACGTCGTTATGGCGTTCGTCGAAGACGAAGGTCCCGCCCGAAACGGCGTTTGCCTCTTCCCCCGCGTCCCTGCGGAAAGAGTAGCCCGTCTCGGCAGTGTGCCCGCTTACAAGGGTGTTCTTCGCCTCGGTGTAGCTCGGCTGTGCGTGGGGCTGCGCGTCGTAAGTCCACTTCCCCGAATCGGTGCGGAGGGTGACTTCGCGCTTCGTGACCGTGACCGTGCCGTATTCCCACGTGAGGACATAGTTCTTTGCCTCGACCGTGCTGCCGTCCGCGCGCAAGACGAGGACGTTCACGGGCCTGTTCTCCGTGTCGCCCGCAACGGTGCGGGAGGGATAGTCCGCCTCGATGCGGTGCCCCTCGACGAGCTTTTCCGCCTTCTCCGTATACGTGGGCACGGAGTGGGGCTGCGCGTCGTACTCAAAGGAATCGCTGCCCGAGAGCAGGGAGACGGCAAGGGGGGTCACCTCGAGGGTGCCGCGGCGGTATTGGATGTCGTAGTTGTGCGAGAGGTCTCTTCCTTCCCCCAAGACGCCCGCCGTGAATTCGTTCGGCAAGGTGCCGACGTCGCGGATGCGGGTGGAATTCGTAACGTTCAGCGTATGCCCCGCAACGAGGGGATAGTAGGTCGCCTCCTCTCCCAAGACGGTGTACGTTTGGTTCGTGTGCCAGACATCGTCGTAGAGGAAGGTCTCGTCCCCCGTCTGCACGAGGACGGGGCGGCGATTTACCGTGAGTGTGCCGTAGTTGTACGTTATTTCATAGTTATGGGTGACGTCCCGCCCGTTCGCCGTGACGGCCGCCGTGCAGGTGTTGCGATATTGCCCCACATCCGCCGAGGCGGGGGCAATAAATTGTACGCTCACCTCGTGCCCCTCGAGCTTTTCCGCGTCGGAATAGTCCGCCCACCACTCTTTGTAGGAGCGCGCCTCGCCGTCGTAGATGCGCGTCTCCGACATGGTGAGAACGGTGAGCGGGCGGGGAGTGATGACGAGGTCGCCGTAGATCCATGCCCCGATCTTATAGTTCTCCGTGACGTCCTCTTCTCCCGCCGTGACGGTGAAAGAGGAGAACGTAAAATCGTTCTTTTTCGTACCCCGTTCCTCGATTTCGGGGAGGGAGACGACCGTCCCCGCGAAGAGATGGCCCTCCACGAGGTTCTGAACGGTGTAAGCGTTTTCGGAGTGGGAGGCCGCGTCGTACATCCAGCTGTGCCCCGCCGTCGTCACCGTGAGGGGGCGCTGCAAGATCGTGAGGGTGCCGTGCCGCCATGTGATCTCGTAGTTCTTCGTGACGTCGTTGTGCGCCCCGTCGAAGATATGGGTCTCGCCCGAAACGGCGTTTTCTTCCTCCCCCGCGTTTGTGCGGGAGGAATAGTCCGTCTCCGCGGTGTGCCCGCTCACGAGGGTGTTCACGACGGCGCGGTAGCTCCTCTTAAAATGGGGCTGCGCATCGTAAGTCCAAGTCTCCGAATCGGTGAGGAGGGTGACTTTGCGCGTCTCGATCGTGACGGTGCCGCTCTCCCAGCGGACGGCATAGTTGGAAGTGACGTCTGCCCCGCTGCGGTCGAGGATATGGGGATCGGCGGGGGTATTTTCGTAGGTCGCGGCGTCCGTCCAAGAGGAGAACGTCCCCTCCGCACGGTGTCCCGCGGCGAGGGTGCCGCTCTCCTCCGTCCATGCGGGGACGGAGTGGGGCTGCGCGTCGTATTCAAACGTCCCAGAACCGGCGCGGAGGGTGAGTTCGCGCTGCGTGACGGCAAGGGTGCCGAGGGTCTCCGCCGTGACCGTGTAGTTGGATGTGACGTCCCGCCCGCGCCCGTCGCGGACGGTGAAGGAGAGCTCGTTGGGGATGCTCCCGCAGGCGGTGAGTTTGGCGACGGCGGAGGAGACGAGCGAGTGCCCCTCGGCGTGCTCATACCGCCCCTCCCCCGCGGGGAGCTCGGAAAATTCGGGATAGGTGTGCTCCAAGCCGTCGTAGACGAAGGTGTGCGAGGCGGTCTCTACCTTTACGGCACGCTTTTGAACGGTGATCGCGCCGTATTCCGCCGTAATTTCATAATTTCGGGTGACGTTCCGCCCCGAGGAAAAGACGGAGATCTGCGGGCTGTTTCTGTGTTCCCCCGCCTCGGTGAAGGAGAACGTCCCCGAGAGGGCGAGCTCCTGCCCGTCCGCAAGGGAAGTCCCGCCGAAAATTTCCACCGTCTCCCCGCCGAACGTGTGCGCCGTGCCGTCGTAGACGAAGGTCTCCGTGCGGGTGCGCAGCGAGAGGGGGCGGAGCTGCACGGCGATCGTGCCGAAGCGCTCCTCGATCTCGTAGTTTCGGGTGACGTCCTGCCCGTCCCCGTCGAGAACGGAGGCAGATACGGTGTTCGCGTACTCCCCCGCGTCCGTGGCGGAAGCGTAGCCCGAGAACTCCACGGTGTGGGAAGGGGCGGCCTCGGAGGAGGTGCAGTCGTCGAAGGAGTGCGCCGCGCCGTCGTAAACGAAAGCGGGAGAAGAGGTCGTAACGGTGAGTTTCCGCCTTGCGATCTCCACGGCGCCGCATTGCATTTCGATGTCGTAGTTGTGCGTTTTTTCGACCCCGTCCGCAAAAATCGCGACATGGGGTGCGTTTTTATAGCTTCCCGCGTTGCGCGCGGTGAGAAGGTCGGATAAAACGATCTCGTCGCCCGCCACGAGCTCCCCCTCTATGAGGGTGTATTCCCCGTAGGTGTGGTCCGCCCCGTCGTAGGTGAGGGCATCGGAGGGGGTGGAGACGGTGAGTTTTCGGGCGGTGACGGTGAGGGTCCCCGCGTCGAAGGTGAGGTTGTAGTAGGGGGTGACGTCCTCGCCGTCCTCATCGTAGATATGAAACTCCTCGGGGAGGTTTTTGCAGCTTCCCGCCTCGGTGAGGGCGGGGAACACCGCCTCGAAGACGTGCCCCTCGGCGAGCCCGTACCCGCCGAAAAACATCTCGCGGGAGGAGTGGGAGGTGCCGTCGTATTCAAAGGAGGCGTCCGCCGTCTCCACGGTGACGGCGCGGCGGACGTCCGTCACGGTGCGCGGAACGGCCGTGAACGTGTAGGAGGAGGTGACGTCCTCCCCCTCCGCATTGTAGACGGCGATGCCCTCCTCATCCGCCTTGACGGAAAGGTTGCCCGGAGAGTCCTCCTCCATCGTGTAGGAAGAGACCTCGAGGGTATCGTCGTATTGAAGCTGCGCGGCGGTGAAGGTGGGCTTTTCGCCGAAGACGAGGGCGCTGTCCGCGACCTCTACGGAGACGGAGGCGGGAGCGATCGTGAGGGTGTGCACGCCGCCGTAGCGCTTGGTGCCGAGGATGCTCCGCCCGTAGGCGCGGCACTCGTATTCGCCCGCCGCGCGGGGTTCCTCCTCCGACCATGTCCCCGTGCCCGCGGCGCGGTATTCAAAGCCGTAAGCCCTGCCGAACACCGTCTCCGCAGAGGCGGAGATGGGCTGACCGTAGACGAGGGAATCGGGGACGGTCTCCCCCGTGACGCCCCCCGCGACGCCCATGAGGGCGCAGGCCCCCGCGAGAAGGAGCAAAAACGCCGCCGCAAAGAGCAAGCGGAAGCGCCAGACGCGCTCGAATGTGCGCGCCCGTTTCGCAAGTTTTTCGCGGTAGGCCTCGTAGAGCATTCTCTTCTCCTAAGGACGGACGGTGAGCCGCCCCCATTCCATGCGCACGGCGTAGTTTGCCGTGACGTCCTCTCCGTTCTCGTTCACGATGCGGAAATCGACGATCTCGTTCGACCGCCAGCCGTAGTCCGTCTGCCCCTCGCCGAACACGACGTCCACGATTTGGTCGCCCTCGGCGAGCCCTTCGGCGGACCACTTCTCGCATGTGAGGGGGGACCCGTCGTAGGGCTTTTCGGCGGATTCGGTCGTTACGACGATCTCGCGCTTCCGAAGTTCGATGGCACCGAATATCCTCTCGACGATGAAGAGCTCCGTGACGTCGTTCCCCTCCCCGTCGTACACCGTGACGGTGAAGGTGTTCGCCATCTTCCCGAGAGAGGAGAGGGAGGCAAAGTCGGAGTATTCCACGCGGTAGTCCCCGATGACGGAGGAGGATCGCTCCGTGACGACGTGCGCTTCCCGGTATTCCACCGACGGCGCGTCGCCGTAAGACGCCACCGCCGAGTCGCTCGCGCAGGAGAGGCGGTAGCGGTGGCAGAGGGAACACTGCCAATCTTCGTCGTATTCGTGCTTGCCCGTCGCGGGGATGTCGCGCGTGAGCTTCTGTTTGCAGATGATACAGTAGTTGACTGCCAAGCCCTTTTCGCTGCAAGTCGCCTCCCGCTCCGTCTCCCACGGGACGAGCGGGTTGATCTGGTGTTCGTGCTCCCACGGGAAAAACCCCTCGGGGAAGATGCCGTCGGGAACGGCGTCGGGCGGGACGAGCAGCCACGGGATCCCGAGGAAGGGGAGCATTTCGGGCGGGATGTCCTCCCACGGGAGATCCTGCCACGGGAAGTCCTCCCCCATGTTCTCCCACGGGACGTCCTGCCACGGGAAGTCCTCGGGCAAGTTGTCCCACGGGATCTTGCTCCAATCGAAGTCCTCGGGCATATCGTCCCACGGCATCTTGTCCCACGGAAAATCCTCGGGCAAGTTGTCCCACGGGATGTTGTCCCAGTTGAAGTCCTCGGGAAGTTTGTCGAACGGGAGATCCCCCCACGGGAAGTCCTCGGGCAAGTTGTCCCACGGGATCTTATCCCAGTCGAAATCGTCGGGGATGTTGTCCCACGGGAGGTCCTTCCACGGGAAGTCGTCGGGCAAATTGTCCCACGGGATCTTGTCCCAGTCGAAGTCGAGCGGAAGGTCGTCCCACGGGAGGAGATCCCACGGGAAGTCCTCGTAGTCCTCGAAGGGGAAACTGTCCCACGGGAAGTTCTCCCAATCGAATTTCTCGAGCATGTTCTGCCAAAACGCCTTGCGGCTGTCCTCGCCGAGGATGTCGAGATGTTTTGCGGACGAGATGAAAGAGATGCTTCCCAAGAGGATAAGCACCGCGGTGAGGAGCAATCCGATCAGATAGAGAGGTTTGATCCGCTTCATCGTGTCCGCCTTTTCGTCTTCTTACTTCGCCGCGCGCGCAAGATAGGCGCGGCACTTCGGCATGGTCCCCTCGCCGAAGAGAGTTTCCAAGAATTTCGACGCCTCATCGAGCTCTCCCTTGCGCATGGAGAGGTCCTGATAGGCGAGTTTGCGCAAGACTTTCTTGCAGAGGATGTCGTCGAGCGCCTCGAGCTCCCCGCCCCCGCAGCTCGCGTACACCGAGATATAGCTCCGTATCTGCCGCATGATGCGGTTCCCGAAGGAGATGCGGAATTTTTCGGCGAGAAATTCGTCGAGTTTGGCGAGCCGCCGCTCGTTCCGCCGCGTGAGTTCGTACCCCCTTTGCGCGTTCTCCGCGAGGCGGTTGAATTCCGCATAGGAGACGGGGATGGAGGGCACGGGGTCCTGCCCGCCGAAGGGGACGGCGCGGACGTCGAGATCGACGATCATCGCGCGGTCGTACACCTTGTCGGAGATGGCGAACGTGGAGTCGTCGTTGTTCGCCGTGCCGATGAACCACATGTTCTCGGGGAGCTTGATGCGCCCGTCTTTGAGGCCCGTGGGGTCGTCCTCCCACTTGTCGGAGACGACTTCGAGATAGCGGAGCTCGGGGTCGGGGATCTCGAGAAGGGACAAAAACTCGGCGAAGTAATACTCCACGCGGGCGATGTTCATCTCGTCGAGCACGGTGAGATAAATTTTCCCGCTCCCGTTCGCCTCGTACATCTCGCGGAGGAGGGGGGTCTCGTTATACTTCTTCGTGAATTCGTTGTAGTAGCCGAGAAGGTCGCTCCTCTCCTTCCACATGGGCTGGACGGGGACGATCGCGGAGGAATTCCCGAGGAACTCCCCGAAGGCGTAGGCGAGGGAAGTTTTGCCCGTGCCCGACATGCCCTGCAGGATGAGGATGCGGGAGACGGCGAGCCCCGCGACGAACTCGCGGATCTGCGCCTCGGTGTAGTAGAGGTGCAAATCGGTCGCCGCAAAGAAGCGGAACTTTTCGCAGAGTTCGGCGAGGGAGCGCACCTTCCCCTCCTCGGGGCGGGTCCCCTCCGGCCTTATGTCGTTGAGACGGCTGAACCTGTTCTTCCGCTCCTTCTTCGCACGCTCCGCCTCCGCCGCCTTCCTGTCCGCCTCGACGGCGAGCTGCGCCACGTCTTCCCAAGTCCTGCGGTAGTAGCCGAACTGCCGCCGGCGGAGGATGTTGACGACGAGGAGGATGACGAGGATGAGGGGCACCGCGAGGATCCAAAAGAGGAAGAGGGTGCGGAAAAACTCGTTTTCAAACACCACGTCGCCGATGACGGTGAGGATCTCCGCGAGCTTCCCGTTGTAATGGAGATAGATGAGAAGCGCGATGAGCGATCCCCCTACCAAAAGCACGGAGACAAGGAGCATGAGAACGGAGACGGTGCGCCGCCGCGTTCTACGCTTGATCCGCGCCGCCGTCTTTTCCGCCGCTGTTCTTTCCTTCATCGGACCTCTCCTTCTTTGCCGCTTCCGCGCGCGCCTTGCGCGCCTTTGCGCCTTCGCTCAACTGCCCGTAGCGTTCGCTCTTGCGGGCGTTCTTCTTCCTTACCACGGCGCGAAGATTGCCGTAGAACTCCTTGCGGAGGGTCTTCTTCACGCCTTCCCACTGCTCGCGCACCATCTTGCCGAGCACTTCGTATTCGTGTTCGAGGGCGTTGAATCCCGCCTCCGTCGTGAAATCGTCCCCCGCTTTGAGGAGCCCGTGCTCCCTGCGGAGGGCGAGAAGACGCGCCTCCAAGAGCTCCGTCTCCCTCTCCGCGCTCTGCCTGTCCTTCTGCGCCGCGGCGAGCTCCTCGCGGGCGAGAGCGGTCTCTTTCGCCTTCTCCGCGAGCTTTTCCCTGTTCTCTTTGAGGTGCGCGGAGTACTCCGCCGCGATCCTCGAAAGTTCCTCTTTGTGCTGCTTTTCGGCGGCTGCGAGCGCCTCCGCGCTCTGCCTCTTGAGTTCTGCCTCCGCCTCGGCGTGTTCGCGGCGCATCTCTTCGATCTTCTGCCTGTGCCGCTCCTCCGCCGCCGCCATCTCCTCCTTGAGGGTCTCGATCTGCATGCTCAACTCGCCGAGCTGCTGCACGAGCTCCTCCTGCCGCGCGCGGAGTTCGGCGATCGTGCGATTCATCTCCTCGATCTCCGCCTGCGCCTCTTTCAAAAGCCGGCTGTCGAGCTCGAGGTGGGCGTTGCGCTCTTCGAGGAGGAGCATGTACTCCTCCATGCCGAGCCCCGTTTGCTCGATCCGCTTTTTGAGCGCCTTGATCTTTTCGACGAGCTCCGCCTGCCTTTTCTCTTCGCGGCGGGCCTCCTCCCGCTCGAACTCCTCTTGGAGGGCCTCCTCGATCCCGAGCCCGTGCTCGAACATGAGGAAGGCGGAGAGAAGGGGGGCGAGCGCGAGCTCCTCGGCGACCTCCGAAGAGACGGGGTCGAGGCGGGTGACGACCTGCTCGATCTCAAACCCCTCCCCCTCGTAGGCGAGGAGATATTCGTAGAGAACGACCGCCTCCTTGAAATTCTTGTCCATGCGGAGGACGTTGGTCTTCGTGAGTTTGGATTTGAGTTTGTCCGCCTTCGCGACCTCCGCCATGAGGGGGGTGCGCAAGAAGTGCGTCACGCTCTTCAAGATCCTCTCCATGCGGAAGATGTAGGAGGCGCTCTCGCTGTCTGCGGAGGAAGTGAGGGCGTCGTCCTGCACATCGGTGAGGGAGAGGGTGAAATCGAATTTCCGCCCCTTTACGTCGACCTTCTTCTCCGATTTGAGTTCCCCGCGGTAGGACTTATAGGCGCGGAGGATGGCGTCGTAGCGGTAGGTGACGAAGTCGCGGATGCGGGTGATGAGGGCGTATAAAAACCTGTTTTCATACACCGCGTAGTCGCTGAGCCGCTCCACCGTGTAGAGCTTATCGGGGACGATGTCGTTCTCCTCGGGCTCGCGGGAGATGAGGTCGCTGTGGCGGGAGAGGTGGACGACCGACTCGCGGGAGACGTTGCGCACCTTTTCGATGGGCTTCACTTCCCCCTCGGAGCGGATAAACTGCCTGTCCTCCCCGATGGCGCCCGAGATGAACTCGAGCCCGCGCTCGATCGCCGCCACCCATGCTTCGTCGACATGGCAGATGTTGTGGGTGACGACGGCGACGTCCCCTTCCTCCGCCTTTGCAATGGCGCCGACGAAGGAGAGAAGGCGCCTGTCTTCCTCCAATTCTTTTTTCAGCCCGCCGAACGCGCGGTAGATGAGATCTGTCTGCGTCATGCCCCCACCTTACCCGTTCTTTTCGATGCGGCGCACCGTCGCAAGGCACCGCTTCATCCGCCCTTCGCCGAAGAGGGCGTCGAGCTTTTCGCACACCCCCTCGAGGTCGGCGGTGCGGAAGGTCGTGTTCTGCGTCTCGAGCTTGCGGAGGATCTTCTTCGCAAGGATGTCGTCGAGGGCGTCGAGCTCCTCTCCCCCGCACGCGACGTACACGGGGAGATAGCTCGTGATCTGCTTCATGATACGGTTGCCGAAGGAGATGCGGCAGTGCTCCGCGAGGTAGCCGTCGAATTCCTTCAGAAGGGCCACCGTCTCCTCCGAGACGGGGATCGTTCTCACCGCGTCCGCCGCGAGCTTCGTAAAGACCTCCGCCTCGACGGGGACGTTGCGGAAGACGTGCGCGATGAAGGGCTCGCACTTCACGTCGATATTGAGGATCATCGCGCGGTCGTACACCTTGTCGGAGATGGCGAACGTGGAGTCGTCGTTGTTCGCCGTCCCCAAAAACCACATGTTGTCGGGCAGGTGCACCCTGCCGTTTTTGAGCTCGGCGGGGTCGTCGTCCCATTTATCGGAGACGACTTCGAGATAGCGCGCCTCCGAATTGGGGAGCTCGAGGAGGGACAAAAACTCGGCGAAGTAATACTCCACGCGGGCGATGTTCATCTCGTCGAGGATGGTGATGTACATATCCTTCCGCCCGTTCGCCTCGTAGATCTTTTCGAGCAGAAGGGTCTCGTTGAAGCGCTTGGTGAACTCGTTGTAGTAGCCGAGAAGGTCGCTCCTCTCCTTCCACATGGGCTGGACGGGGATGACCGTCGAGGGATTCTTCACGAACTCGCCGAAGGCGTAGGCAAGGGAGGTTTTCCCCGTGCCCGACATACCCTGCAAAATGAGGATATGGGAGACGGAGAGCCCCGCCACGAACTCGCGGATGGTGTCGATGGTGTAGTAAAGCCGAAGTTTTCCCGCGGCGAAGTTGCGGAAGTCCTCGCAGAACTCGCGGAGGGACCCGACGTTTGCGAACTCCGTCTGCGGGCGGGTCGAACGCTCGGCGTCGATGCGCTTGAGCATGTCGAAACGCGAGCCGCCCTTTGCGTCCCGCTCCGCCTGTTCCGCCCTGTCGGCGCTCTTCCCGAGCCTCTTCGCGTAGGCGGAAAATTTGTGCTCGTTCACCATCACCGAGATGACGATGACGACCATGAGGAGCACCACCGCCGCGATGTACACGATCACGAAGATGGGCTTTGTGAGGATGTCCCAAAAGTCCTCTAATCCGATCAGCAGATTGGTCATTCTCCGTCACCGCCCTTTCTTTCTTTGAGCGCGCCCTCGGAAAGGCGGCTTCCGTCCAGCCCGAAGATCTCGGAGAGGGCGTCTTCCAGCGTGCCGCCGCACTCCTCCTCGTTCCACGTTTCGGCGAGCCACGGGAGGAGCTCGCAGGCGACCGCCTCGTCGAGCGCTTCCTTTCCGTCTGCGCCGCATGCCGCGGCGACCGAGGCGTGCACCTCCGTGCGCACCCACAGCATGTTGCCGATGTGCCCCGTGCGGCAGCGGGCGTCGAGCGCGTCGACGTTCTTCCACTCCTGTTCGCCGAGGGGATATTCGTCGCGCACCGTGTTACGGAGAGCGGAGAACCGCTCGAACCCGACCGTGCGCAGCACCGTCTTCTTGGGAGAGATCTCCCCTTCCGTGCATTTGGGGGCGAGGACCGCCGCGATCTCCGCGATGCCGGCGGGGAGCCGCTCCACCCTCTCCTTTTCCACCTCCACCACGATGCGGAGGTTGGGCGGGAGGACGATCTGTGCGCCGTCGGGAAGGACGATCGCCGTCTTGTTGCGGGCGAGCACGTCCACGACGGGCGAGAGGGCCTGCATCACGCGGATGGGGTCGGCATGGCGGATGAGCACGGTGTGGAGGAAGGCGCTCTCCCTCTTCGCCGCGGCAAGCGCCGCGCTGAACTCCGTCTGCACATAGAGCCGTTCGCTCTGCCGCCAGTGGGTGAAGAGATCTTCCCCGCGGGCGTAGCTCTCGCCGTTGTCGATGAACGCCCCCCTGCCGAAGTATTCGGCAACCATGCCGCACAGGGCGGCGCCGTCCCCCGAGGGGACGATGATGAGCTGCGCGGAGACGAGGGCGGCGAGCCATGCCCGCATCACGTGCTCCTCCACGACGAGCCCGCGCTCCTGCGCATACAGCCTGCAATCGCGGAGCATGACCCCGAAATCGAGGTGACGGTCGTAGAATTGAGGGGTGTCGGGGAGGGGCAGAGGCTCCTCCTCGGGCTTCTTGCGCTTGGCGGGACGGGCGGTGGCGGAGGCGAGGCGGAACGCCTCTTCAAACTCCGTTTCGGGGGTGACGAAGGCGTCGGGCTCCCGCTCGAGGTAGTACTTCGCCCAGCTGTTCACCCCGCCGTCGTACTTGGCGAGCACTCTGTCGACGATCGCCGCGACGATCGCCGCGAGGGGCGCGCCGACGGCAAAGCAGGAGATGACGCGGAGGGCGATCCTCTCCCCGTATCCCCCCTTGTGGGTGATGAGGAGGAACCCGAGCACGAAGCAGACGAGCATGAGGATGGGGCAGACAATGAGTGCCGCCGATTTCCACCGCACGAGCCGCCTCCGGTTGAATGTGAAGACGAGCGGAAGGGCGCCGATCGCCGCGACGGCGAGAAGATAGAGCAGCCATTCCACGATCTTGGGGTCGCTGATGTAGAAGAACAGAGCGTAGTCGAGGGTGTAGGAGAACACCAGCATGGTGACGAGGAAGAAGAAGAGATAGGCAAGGGCGGGCAGGGCGAAGAAGGCGACCTTCCGCACCGTGCGGAGCTTGGGAGGCACCTTGCCCGTGTAGGCGTTGCCGAGCCTGTTTTCCCGCCGCACGTTTTTGGCGCTCGCGAAGTCCCCGCCCGGGAAGAACTCGGCGGGGGTCTCCTCCGTCTTCTCCCGCTCCGTGCCACCCAAATTGCGCTTCGCGGCGAGCTTTACGTCGAGCGCGGAGGAGCAGACGTACACGCGGTAGGTTCCCTTCTCCACATTTTCGGAGAGGGTGCGGGGGTCGAAGGAGGCGTAGCGGGAGAGGGGCAGCGAGACGGAGACCCGCTTGCTTTCCCCCGCGTGGAGGAAGACTTTGCAAAAGCCCGCAAGTCTCTTCTTGGGGGAGACGTGGGAGGTGGAGGGGGCGCCGATATACACCTGCGCGACCTCACAGCCCGCACGCTTGCCCGTATTCTTGATGACGAAGGATACCTTGTTGCCGTCGAAGGAGAGCCCCGAATAGGCGAACGTCGTGTAGGAGAGCCCGTAGCCGAAGGGATAGCGCACCCGCTCCCCCGCCGTGTCGTAGCGGAGGTACCCCGTGAATCCGCCCACGCGCATCCTGTTCGCGTCCTTATTGGCGCGCCACACGCGGTAGTAGCCGTCGGCGCCGTCGAAGGAGGTGCGGGCGAGCCTGCCCGAGGCGTCCACCTCCCCCGTGAGGACGCGCGCGAGCCCCTCCGCGGAGAAGGGGCCGTCGCCGGGGACGGCGAGAGTCGCGTCGAGGTCGCTGTCGAAACTCATGTCGGCGGGGAGATCCCCGCACACGAGGGCGACGATCTTTCTGCCCGTCTTCTTGAGGGCGTCGAGGAGGGCGAGGCGGTTGGCGGGCATCGCAAGGCTCTTGCCCGTCTCGCCGAGGGTGAGGAAGACGAGGACGACGTCCGCGCCGTTGGTGGCGCGCACCGCCTCGGGAATGAAGGCGTCGCTGCGGTCGGTCGCGTGCTCGAAGCCGCGCGCCTTCCCCGCGACGGAAAATCTCTTTTCAAAGGCGGAGAGGTCGGCATAGGCCTCCCCCACCACCGCGATCTTGGTCCCCGAAGCGAGGGGGAGCACCCCGCGGTTTTTGAGGAGGACGACGCTCTCTTCCGCCGCCCTGCGGCGCGCCCCGTCCCCCGTGACGGCGGCAGGCGTGCGCTCCGCGACCTGCAAGACGAAGTCGGCGACTTCGTCCGCTGCCTCGTTCAGCTTGTCCTCCGCGAGCGCTTCGCCCTCGCGGACGGCGTCGTCGAGATCGCGCTCGCCGACGCTCCCCTCCTCGAGATAGCTCTTGAGCTGGCAATAGCGCATGGCGGCCCGCTCTAGAGGGAGGGAGGCTCCGCCGAGGGAGACCCTGCCGCGGAGAAGGGTGAGGGAATCCGCCGTGGGGGACGTCCCCTCCGCAACGGTGAAGGCGCCCTTCCCGAAATATCCCCCTATCGCGTCCGAGAAGAGGTTGCGGTTGGTATCGATGTAGCCCGCCCCGCCGCGGTTGGGGGTGAGGAAGAGCGCGTCGCACGGCTCCTTCTCCGCCGCCCGCAGAAAGGGTGCGGCGACAAGTTCGTGGACGGCGGCTGCGCTTTCCCGCTTATCGAGATAGGAGATCTCCTCCGCGTCGAGGGAGAGGTGCGAGAGCCCCGCAGCGCCCCCCGCCGCATGGGTCGCATGCACGATCGCCGCCCCCATCTCGCCGTTCAGGCACCCGTCCTCGGAGAGGCCCGCCTTGTAGGGGTCGATCGCCGCCTTGAGGTCGGGAGAGACGAAGAGCTTCGCGCCCTCCGCGCCCGCCTCCGCGACGAGTTCCTCCGTCATCTTGCCGACAAGAGCCGTATTCCACGACCGCACGGCGCAGGAATAGGAGACCCCTTTCTTTTTGCCGAGTTCCGCAAGGGAGGTCTTCCCCACGGCGGGCAGCCCCGCCTGCGCGAGAGGCTCGTCTTCGAGAGCGGAGGCGACGAGCGCCACCTTGCCGAGCGGATCGAGCTGCTCCAAAATGTCGTTATGCTTCAACATAGGCCGTTATGCTCCGTTCCGCAACCGCGGTCTCGCCGCGCGGCTGCGCCTGTTTGAAAAATCCGAACCACCACGAGATCCCGAGCACCGCGACGGCAAGGCCGAGCAGCAGCCCGAAGGCGGCGAGAATGTATTTATCCGAGCGCTTGGAGACCGAGTAGGAGGGCTTGTGGCGGAAGCCGACCTCCTTGCTCCTCTCCTTCGCGCCGTAGCGGAGGGAGACCCCCTCCTCCTCGAATACGTATTCATAGGCGCCCGAAAGTACCGACTCCATCCGCACCTCGACCGCCGTACAGCCGCGGCCGACCGCGACGTCCGCCACAGCGAATTCCGTCCCCCGTTCGGCGGAGAGCCCGTTCCGCTCGAGGGGGCGCACGGTGAGTTCCCTGCCCTTCTCGTCCTTCTCCACGAGGTAGAACCGCAAGCCCGAGATCTCGATCTCGCTCGCGTTGAAAAAGTGCATGGCGACCCGCTTCTTCGAGCCGCCGAAGATGACGTAACGGGATAAAAATACGGGAAAGCCCCCGGGATAAGGGAGTTTTGCGGCGATCACATCAGACATCTCGGTCCCCCTTGCGGCGCATCAGAAGAAAGCGCACGAGCGAATAAATACAGGTGACGGCTATCGCCGCGAAGGCGGCGGAGCCGAGGAGCACCGCCCACATCCAGACGGGCGGCGAGTAGGTGAACGTGAACCCGTCCATACAGCGGAAGATAAAGGTCGAGACGAGCCAGACGAGGAGGTCGACCGTGACGGCGAGGGAGACGCAGAGGGTCGCGAGCCAGCCGAAATATTGCATGTTGAACTTCTTCCGCTCGACGGGGAAGGGGGTGTCGTCGATGCAGACGAGGCGGAGGGTGATGAGGTCCGCCTTCTTCGGGAGCCGCGTGACGCGGGTGAGCCTGCCGCCGTTGAACTTCTCCTTCACGCGGAGCACGTCGATGAGTTCGTTCCCCGCGCCGTAGACGACGAGCTCATACTCCGCACAGGCGATCTTGCGCGCCCACTCTCCCTGAAAATAGGCGCCCTTCGCATCCCGCCCGATGCGGTACCACGAGATATAGCGGCGGACGGTCTCCGTCGGCTCGAAGTAGAGCGCAGCCCCGTGGCTGTCTTTGGCGCAGCCGATCGCCCTGTCGCGGATGGGCAGGGTGGCGGCATGCGTCCGCATCATGATGCGCGGGAGGAAAAAGCAGGCGAAGAGGATCACGATGCTCACTCCCAACACAAACCAAATGATCCAAAATATCATAGACCGCATTATATCATTTCATAGGGGCATGTGTCAAGTTCTTTCGCACGGGTACGCGCATTTTGCGCCCGCGCACGGGAAAGATTTTTACGGAAAAAGCCCCTGCTTCTTCCTTTTTCATTTTGTATAAGAAAAAAGCCCTCTTGGGGGAGCAGGGTGTGGGTTTTACAGCCGCCCCACCCCCCTACCCCCCTCCCACGGAGGGGGCTTGCTCCCCACCCTACCCTCCCCCCTCAAGTATAAGGGGGGAGGCAAGAGAAATCGCCCCCCCACAAACGAGGGAGGAGGTGAAAAACTGTAAGTCGGGCGCGCAGAAAGCAAACCCCCTGCCTCTGGCGGGGGGACTGAGGGGGGTGGAAAAATCGCGGGCAACTTCCACCCTATCGCCCGCACGCTATGATCGCTATCGAAGGGCGACACGCCGTATAATTACGTCATGTTGAGCGCAGTCGCCCCGCCCGCACGCCAT
>CANREU010000005.1 GCA_947629725.1 uncultured Clostridia bacterium | reverse complement strand
CCCGCCCCGTCCGCCCGCCGAGCAGGATGACCTTATCCCCCGGCGCGGGGACTTCGCGGCGCACGTTCTCCGCGGGGGCCGCCGCAATGACGGCGCCGATCTCCAATCGCTTCGCGGCGTAACCGGGGTGATACATTTCGTCCACCTGCCCCGTCGCGAGCCCGATCTGGTTGCCGTAGGAGGAGTACCCCGCCGCGGCGGTCGTCACGATCTTGCGCTGCGGGAGCTTGCCCCGCATCGTCTCCTTTACGGGGACGAGGGGATCTGCCGCGCCCGTGACGCGCATGGCGGCGTAAACATAGCTCCGTCCCGAAAGGGGATCGCGGATCGCCCCGCCGATGCAGGTCGCCGCCCCGCCGAAGGGCTCTATTTCGGTGGGATGGTTGTGCGTTTCGTTCTTGAAGAGAAGGAGCCAGTCCTCCTCTCTGCCGTCCACCGTCACCTTGATCTTCACCGTGCAGGCGTTGATCTCCTCGCTCTCGTCGAGATTTTGAAGCAACCCCCGCTTTTTGAGGAGCTTGCAGGCGATCGTGCCGATGTCCATGAGGGTGACGGGCTTGGTGCGCCCGATCTCTCTGCGCGCCCCGAGGTACTCTTCATACGCCCTCTGCAGGAGCTCGTCCCCGAAGGTCACCCCGTCGATCGTCGTGAGGAAGGTGGTGTGGCGGCAGTGGTCCGACCAATAGGTATCGATCATCCTGATCTCGGTGAGGGTGGGATCCCGCCCCTCCGTCTTGAAATAGTCTTGGCAGAACTTCACGTCGTCCTCGTCCATCGCGAGGGCGTATTGCTTCACGAAGTCGGAAAGCCCCTTCTTATCGAGCTTCAAAAATCCGTGCAGTATCTCCACTTTTGTGGGGATGGGGTGGGAAATTTTGAGGGTTTCGGGCTTTTCAAATCCCGCCTCGCGGCTCTCCACGGGGTTGATGACGTATTTTTTTACGGCCTCGAGCTCCTCTTCGGATACGGTGCCGTACACCGCATAGATCTTTGCGGTGCGCACGAGGGGCCGCTCGCCCTGCGAGAGGAGCTGGATGCACTGCGCCGCGCTGTCCGCCCGCTGGTCGAACTGCCCGGGGAGGTATTCCACGGCGAAGGCGCGCGCCCCCGAAAGGTCGACGTTCTCCGTCGCTACGTCCATCTGCGGCTCCGAAAAGACCTTCTTCACGCACTCGTCGAAGAGGGGCTTTTCGATGCCCTCCGCGTCGTAGCGGTTGATGACGCGCACCCGCTCCGCGCCCGCGATCTCGAGGAGGTCGCGGATGTCGGAAAGGAGCGTTCTCGCTTCCAGATCGAACCCCTGCTTTTTCTCGACGTAGATCCTGTAAACCATTCAGCCCTCCAAAGCCTTCAAAGCTCTCGCGCCGATGTCCGCGCGCTTGTATGCGTTTTCAAATCCGATCTTCTCCGCGAGCGCGTAGGCGCGCTCCACGGCCTCTTTGAGAGTGGGCGCCGTCGCCGTCGCCCCCAAAACTCTCCCGCCCGCGGTGAGAAGTTTCCCGTTTTCGAGTTTTGCCCCCGCGACGAAAATATCCTCCCCCTCTCCCGTTTCCGGCAGCGTGATTTCGTACCCCGTGTCGTATTTTTGGGGGTACCCGTCGGAGGCAAGCACCACGCAGCACGCCGCCCCCGCGGAGAATTTCACCTCCGTCTTTGCAAGGGTCCCGTTGCGGCACGCCTGCATGATCTCCAGAAGATCGCTCTCGAGAAGGGGCAAAACGACCTGCGTCTCGGGGTCGCCGAAGCGGCAGTTGTATTCGATGACTTTGGGTCCGTCTTTCGTGAGCATAAGCCCGAAGTAGAGGCAGCCGCGGAAGGGGCGCCCCTCTTCTTTCATCGCGTTTACGGTGGGCAGGAAAATTTCCCGCATGCACCGCGCCGCGATCTCCTCCGTATAATACGGGTTGGGCGCGACCGTCCCCATGCCGCCCGTGTTGAGTCCCTCGTCCCCCGTCTTCGCCCGCTTGTGGTCCATTGAGGAGACCATCGGGACGACCGTCTCGCCGTCTGTAAAGGAGAGGACGGAGACCTCGGGCCCCGTTAAAAACTCCTCGACGAGGACGCGGCTCCCGCTCTCGCCGAACACTTTTTCGACCATCATGCCGCGCACGGCCTTCTCCGCCTCTTCGTAGGAATCGACGATGAGCGCGCCCTTGCCGAGGGCGAGGCCGTCCGCCTTGACGACGGCGGGATAAGAATGCGTTTTGAGATAGGCGAGCGCCTCGGAGGCCTCCGTAAACACGCGGCTCTCCGCGGTGGGGATGCCGTATTTTTTCATGAGTTCTTTGGAAAAGACCTTGCTGCCCTCGATGATCGCGGCGTTCGCGCGCGGGCCGAAACAGGGCACGCCGAGCTCTTCGAGCCTGTCGACAAGACCCATGCAGAGGGGGTCGTCGGGGGTGACGACGGCAAAATCTGGCCTCTTTTCTTTGGCAAACGCCGCAATGCCTTCGAGGTCGGTCGCTTTTACGGGCACGCACTCGGCGTCCGCCGCAATGCCGCCGTTCCCGGGCAGGCACCAGATGTGCCCGCATTTTTTGCTCTTTTTCAGGGCCTTGACGACGGCGTGCTCCCTGCCGCCCCCGCCGATCACCAAAATCTTCATGTGCTATCTCCTAAAAAAGTGGATCTCTTTTTTTGTTACGCCTCCATTGAGGCACATTCCCGCCCTCGGCGCCCCCTTGAGAGGGGAGCTCCGCCGCGTTCGACGCACTCCTTTCTTGGCGCCCCCCGAGGAGGGGAAGGCTTCCTCCGCGGCGAGACCCTCCTCCTCACACCGCCCGACGCGTAGCGGCGCACGAGCGCATAGCGCGAAGTAGCATAGCGAGCGTATCTTGATTTTAAGATTCACTCGGGCGCTCCGCGCCCTCGGAATGAGGAAAAAGCAACTCCGTTTCCCGCAAGAGCGCCTTTCGCGGAAAAGATTGCGCAGCAAGATTTTTCACGAAATTTTCAGTGGTGGAACAGCCGCATCCCCGTGAATGCCATCACCATGTTGTGCGCGTCGGCGGCTTCGATGACGAGGTCGTCGCGCACGCTGCCGCCCGGCTCGGCGACGTAGGAAACGCCGCTCCTATATGCCCTTTCGATGTTGTCCGAGAAGGGGAAGAAGGCGTCGCTGCCGAGCGAAACGCCCGTAATGCCCGCAAGGTATTCCGCCTTCTCTTCGCGGGTGAAGGGCTCGGGGCGCACCTTGAAGTTGTTCCGCCACACGCCGTCGCCCAAGACCTCCTCATAGTCGTCGGAGAGATACAGGTCGATGATGTTGTTCTTCTCGGGCCGTCCCACGCCGTCGGCAAACCGCAAAGAGAGCACCTTCTCGTGTTGGCGCAAGTGCCACAGGTCCGCCTTCTGCGCCGCGAGCCGCGTGCAGTGGATACGGGACTGCTGCCCCGCGCCCACGCCGATCGCCTGCCCGTCCGCCGCAAAGCACACCGAGTTGGACTGCGTGTATTTCAATGTAATGAGGGAGATGACAAGGTCGGTCGCCTTGTCCGCGGGGAGCTCTTTATTCTTGGTGACAATGTTTTCAAGGAGCCCCCTATCGATCTTGAAGTTGTTCCGCCCCTGCTCGAAGGTGATGCCGAACACCTGCTTGCGCTCGATCTCGGCGGGGACGTAGTCCTTGTCGATCTTTACGATGTTATACCCCCCCTTGCGCTTTCCCTTCAAAATTTCGAGCGCCGCGGGGGAATAGCCGGGCGCGATGATCCCGTCCGAGACCTCGCGGGAGACGATCTTCGCCGTCGTCTCGTCGCACTCGTCGGAGAGGGCGATCCAGTCGCCGAAGGAGGACATGCGGTCGGTCCCCCTTGCCCGCGCGTAGGCACAGGCGAGCGGGCTGTCGTCCAGCCCCTCGATGTCGTCGACAAAACACGCTTTTTTGAGGGATGGGGTGAGTTTTTTGCCGATCGCGGCGGAAGTCGGCGAGACGTGCTTGAAGCTCGTCGCGGCGACGCACCCCGTGTTTTCCCTGATCTCCTTCACGAGCTGCCATGAGTTGAAGGCGTCGAGGAAGTTGATGTACCCCGGCCTGCCGTTCAGAATTTCAACGGGCAAATCGCTCCCGTCCGCCATGTAGATACGGGCGGGCTTTTGGTTGGGATTGCAGCCGTACTTTAAGGAAAATTCGTTCATACCGCTCCCTCACTTCCTGTATTTGTTGTATAAAATGCTCTCCGTCTCCCCCGTTTTGAGGTCCACGGTGCGGCAGACAAGGGCAATTTTGTTGTCTTCGTCGAGCCCTTCCCAGAGCTCCTTCGCCATCGCGCGGAGGCTGCTGCCGAGCTTCACCCGCTCGGGCTCCCCCTCGAAGGAGGGAAGGGGCGCGCCGTCCTTTTTATAGGTGTGAAGATAGTGCCCCGTGCCGCTCTCGGGCTCATAGAGATAGAAGTAGCGGCCGCACTTTTTGCCCTTGCCGTCGGTGCACTTCAAGACGGAGAGCTCGTAGGAATAGTCCGAGGCCCTCTTCCCGAGGTGCAAAACGGCACTGATACGGGGGGTGAAGTTGGGCGAATCGGGCTCGAAGGTGCGCTCCTGCAGGCCGCGGCGGAAACAGACGCCCTCTTTTATGTACTGTTCGATGGTGTCCGTCTGGTCGCCATTGGTGACGATGATGTCCTTCCCAACGGCCTTCACGGGGGAATAGATGATGAGGGAAGGATCCTCCACCTTGCTCTCATCGAAGGGCTCCGTTCTCACCTCGTCGCCGTACTCGGCGAACACGCGGTTGCGGGAGTTTGCGCTCCTGCCCATGATGAAGTAAGCGAAAAACGCCTTCTTGCCGTCGGACGTCTTCCCGACGACGATCCCGCGCCCGGGATAGCTGCTCGCGCCTACCGCTTGGCTTAACCCTTTCTTTCTCATATGCTTTCTCCTTTTTCGGTTTTTGTGTTTTGGAACGCTGCCCTTTTATGCGGCCATATTCTCGGCGCCCCCTTGAGGGGGAGCTCCGCTCTTTACGGCGGTGAGGGGGTGTATGAAAATTGTACACCACCTCATCCGTCCCCTGCGGGGACACCTTCTCCTTGAGGAGAAGACAAGGGGGAAAACGTTTTCCGTGCCCGCCCCCGCGCGTCATTCTGAACCCCCGCGCACTACTTCGTTATTCGGAATACTCGGTGGGGGTGAAGAATCCCGAGGATATGGGCGATGAGTATGTAATGCGGACTTCGTACTTCGGGATCCTTCGCACGATAGGCTTTTGCGTTTATATCCATACCCTGTCGGCTCAGGATGACGCGTTTATCGCGGGTGGGCAAGAGAAGAGAACGCACGCCCTTTCCCGTCCCCCATTCTCGGCGCCCCCTTGAGGGGGAGCTCCGCCGTTTACGGCGGTGAGGGGGTGTATGAAAATTGTACACCACCTCATCCGTCCCCTGCGGGGACACCTTCTCCTCAAGGAGAAGGCAAGGGGCGGGCGGTGTTCGCAGTTCCTCATTCCGCCCGACGCGAAGCGGCGCACGAAGTAACGGAACCGTGGGCGGTTGATCGCCTCATTCCGAGGGCGCAGCCCGAGTGAATCTTTCTTTAAGATCCGCTCGCCCCTTCGGGCTCGGGATGAGGGGTGTTTCCTTCCCCTATTGCAACCCTTTGCAAACTTCCTCGATGGCCTTCGGGAAAATGACCCACTCCGCCTCGCGCATCACCCGTTTTTGGAGTTTCTCGGGCGTGTCGTGCGGGTGCACCCGCACCGCCTTCTGCGCGATGATGGGGCCGCCGTCGCACTCCTCCGTGACAAAATGCACGGTGGCACCCGCGGGCGAGCACCGCCTCGTGCACGTGCAGCCCGTACATGCCCACCCCGCCGAAACTCGGCAGGAGCGCGGGATGAATGTTGACAATGCGCCCCGCATACTCCCCCACAAAGGCGGGCGAGAGCACCGTTAAAAAGCCCGCGAGGACGACAAGCCCGATACGGTGCCCCTTCAATGCGGCGAGAGTGGCGCGCTCCCGCTCCGCGCGGGGGTACTCTTTTTTGTCGAATACGGCGGTCTCCACGCCGCAGCGTTTTGCGCGTTCGAGGGCGAACGCCTCGCGGCTGTCGGCAATGACGAGCACGACTTCCCCGTGGGGAATTTTCCCCGCCGCCTGTGCGTCTAAAATCGCCTGTAAATTTGTCCCGCCGCCCGAACACAGCACGGCAATGCGAACTTTTTCCATATTACTCTGTAAAGGTGAATTGGATTTTCTTATAGTTGCTCCCAAAGATTTTTTTGAGACCCGCATTCATAAGCCCCTTGAACCGATTGGGAATGGTTACTTTTTCAAGCCGATTACAACCGTCAAACGCTTTTCCTCCAATCGAGGTCACGCTGCTCGGAATTTCAAGGCTCGTCAGTCCGATGCAACCGCCGAACGCCATTTGTTCAATCGAAGTCACGCTATCAGGGATAATAACATTCGTCAGCCCGCTGCAACCATGAAACGCAAAATCTCCTATTGCTGTCACTCCGCCGGGAATTCTCAACGCGCCCGTAAATCCAAGACAATCGTCAAACGCATGTTTCCCGATCGAGGTCACGCCGTTTGGAATTTTCAACTCGCCCGTAAGCCGCTTGCAATTCCAAAATGCACCGTCGCCGATCGACGTCACGCTCTCCGAGATCTTCAATTCCCCCTCAAGTCCCGCACAGGCACCGAACGCCCATTCGCCGATCGAAGTCACACTGTTTGGAATTTCAATGCTTTTCAGTTCGTTGCAATTATAAAAAGCACTCTTATCAATCGAAGTCACACCGTCGGGGATCACGACGGCACCGCCTTTCCCGTTGTATTTTTTCAGGACGCCGTTTTTTATTACAAACTGC
Organism: uncultured Clostridia bacterium; assembly: GCA_947629725.1. Classification (GTDB taxonomy): domain Bacteria; phylum Bacillota; class Clostridia; order Christensenellales; family Borkfalkiaceae; genus Gallimonas. The sequence continues at coordinate 21,760 of CANREU010000005.1, read as the reverse complement.
GCAAGATATTCACGGCGCCGCTTTTCCTCTTCCTCCTTCTCTTTGCGCTCCTTTTCCTCCGCCTCTCTCATCATCGTGACGAACTGTGCGGGCGACAAGTTCGCGGGGGAAGCAGCGGCCGCTTGCTCCTCTTTCATGCGGGCAAGCTGTTCTTTGAGTTCGGCAATTTCTTTATCTTTCTTTTCCGCTTCCTCTTCGCGGCGCTTTTTTGCCGCGGGGGTGTGTGTTTGCACGAAATCTTCGATGCGGGTGTAGGCGTCGGGCTTGGAAAGGTCGATGCCCTGTACCTTCTTCCCGCTCGGAAGTTTCTCCACGGGCTTGCCCGAAAAGACGAATGTGAGCGCGTCCCGCTCCTTCTCCTCGTTCGCGAGCATGTGTAAAAACCGCATATATTCGTTTTTCACCCACTTGGTCTGCAAATACTCTTCGTCGGAACAGACAATGAGCATGCACTCGCTCGTGTAGAGCGCGTACAGGATCAGTGCCTCGTAGTCGCTCCCCGTGCGGGCCCCCGTCTCCGCCTCCGAATAGAAGGGGGCGTATCCCTTTTTCTTCAAATGGTGGTAGAGTTTGAAGGCCTCGTGGCTGTCCTGCGTGGTGCCGCCGTGTTCGTCGGAGACCTTCGTGCAGAGGAAACAGTCGTAATCGAGCCCGCTCTCTTTCAGGGCGTAAAACTCTTTGCGGATACGGTCGATTCCCTCCGCGCGCGCAAGATACTCCCGCTTCTGCTCGTCGGTCGCAAGCTCCAATGCGCGGCGGAAATTCTTGTCGTCCGAAAAAACCTTCTCGGAGATTTCGTGACAAATGGGCTGCAAGCGCTCGTTGACCTCGTCCTTTAAGTACTGTACCTTAAACGCGGCAAGCGCCATGCCGAAGTATGCCTCGGGCTCCTCACTATCAAGCTCCGCCGCCTTCGCGTATGCCGTGTACGCCTCGTCGAACTTGCAGGTGTCGAGGAGGAGCTCGGCGCTCCGCAGAAGGTCGGCGACCTTCCCCTCGTCCTCCCGCGCGAGCAGAAAGACCGTCCCGCAATATTTGCAGCGGACCGCCCGACCAACCGCCTCCCCTATATCGAGGGGCGCCGTGCAGCATTTGCAGGTGAATTCCCGAAGTTCCATACTCTTCCTCCCGTATCACAAGAGGGTGACGCCCTCCCCTTCGGCGATCGTGCCGAGGCGGTAGGCGTCCACGCCCTGTTCCTTCAAAACGGCGAGCGCCGTTTCCATATCCTTTTCGGCGACGACCACGCTCATCCCCACCCCCATGTTGAAGGTGTTGAACATGTCGTGCTCCGAAATGTTGCCTGCTCTTTGGATAAACGGGAAGATGGGTGGCGTTTTTACGCACCCCTTCTCGATTTTTACGCCCAGCCCCTTCGGAATGGAGCGGGGCATGTTCTCGTAAAATCCGCCGCCCGTGATGTGGGAAATGCCCTTCACCTCCACCTTTTCGAGGAGGGCGAGGACGGGCTTCACATAGATGACGGTGGGGGCAAGCAGGGTCTCCCCCAAGCTCTTCCCGCCGAGCTCTTCTACGGGGGCAGTGAGGTTTGCATGCTCGATGTCGAGCACCTTGCGCACGAGGGAAAACCCGTTGGAGTGCACCCCCGAGGAGGGCAGGGCGAGCATCACGTCCCCCGCCCTCATTTTGGCGTTGTCGACGATCTTTTTCCTGTCGACGGCGCCCACCGCAAAGCCCGCTATATCGTAGTCATCCTCGGACATGGTGCCGGGATGTTCGGCCGTTTCGCCTCCGACGAGGCGGCAGCCCGCCTGCACGCAGCCCTCGGCGACGCCCCCCACGATGTCCGCGATCTTTTCGGGGATGTTCTTCCCGCAGGCGATGTAGTCGAGGAAGAAGAGGGGCTTTGCGCCGCAGCAGATGATGTCGTTCACGCACATGGCGACGCAGTCGATGCCGATGGTGTCGTGCCTGTTAAGAAGCTGTGCGATGCGCAGTTTGGTGCCGACGCCGTCCGTACCCGAGACGAGCACGGGTTCCTCCATGCCCTTTACGTCGAGGGGATAGAGCCCGCCGAAGCCGCCGATGACGTCCGCCGTCCCCCCGGGGACGGTGCGCGCGACGTGCTTTTTCATGAGCTCGACCGCCCTGTACCCTGCGGTGATGTCTACCCCCGCCTCTTTGTAGCTCTCGGAATAACTCTTTTGCATATGGATGTTTCCTTCTTATGACTGTGGTTTACGGTTGAAGACGAGATCCCTCGGCTGCGCTCGGGATGACGTGCGGAGTGTTCGGGATGACGTGCCGGACGCTCGGGGCCCGACTTCTTGCCCTCCCCCTGCGTAAGGGGGAGGGGTAGGGGCGGGGGTACGCCCCCGCGATCCCGAACCCCCTCAGTCACGGCTACGCCGCGACAGCTCCCCCAACAGGGGGAGCCGAGAGGGTCGGGCGTCCGAGCCGCCGCGTCCTCCCAATAAGGGCGCCGAGAGGCCCGCTATTCCTTCCGATACTTCGGGTTCTCGGAAATGGGCCGCTCGAAGCGGTTCTTGTTGCTCTCGGCGGGCGCCTCGGTGGGATAGTCGCCGTCGAAACATGCCGTGCAGAAGCCCGTGCCGTCTCCCCCCGTGAGGAAGTGTACGTCCTTCAAGTCGAGATAGCCCACGCTGTCCGCGCCGATGATCTTCGCGATCTCGGGCACCGGGTGGTGGCAGGCGATGAGGTTGTCCCGCGAGTCGATGTCCGTGCCGTAGTAGCAGGGGTTCAAAAAGGCGGGCGCCGAGGAGAGCATGTGCACCTCCTTCGCTCCCGCACCGCGCAGCATGTGTACAATGCGCGCACAGGTCGTCCCGCGGACGATGGAGTCGTCCACGAGGACGACCCTCTTCCCCGCGATCGCCGATTTCAACACGTTGAGTTTTATCCGCACCCTGTCCTCCCGCGCCGCCTGAACGGGGGCAATGAAGGTCCTGCCGATGTACTTGTTCTTGATGAAGCCGATCCCATAGGGAATGCCCGAGGCCTCGGCATAGCCGTAGGCGGCGTCCAGCCACGAATCGGGGACCCCGATGACGATGTCCGCCGCGATCTTATACTTTTCGGCGAGGAACCGCCCCGCCTGCTTTCTCGCCTCGTGCACCGAATTCCCCTCGATGACCGAGTCGGGACGGGCGATGTAGAGGTACTCAAACACGCAGAGGCTCTTCTTGCCGCCGCAGTGGGAGCGGTCGCTCTGCACTCCGTCCTTCGTAAAGACGAGCATCTCGCCGGGGTCGAGTTCGCGGATGAGGGTCGCGCCGACGGAGTCGAGGGCGCAGCTCTCGGAGGCGACGATATACGCCCCGTCCGCCCGCCTGCCGTAGCACAGGGGGTGGAAACCGTGGGGATCGCGCGCGGCGAGGAGCTTGGAGGGAGACATCACGACGAGGGAATAGGCGCCCTTCAGCCTGTCCATTGCGGAGAGCACCGCCTCCTCGATGGAGCGGCTCTTCACCCGCTCCTTCGTGATGACATAGGAGATGACCTCGGTGTCCGTCGTCGTGTGGAAGATGCTCCCCTCGTTCTCGAGCTCGCTGCGGAGCTCGTAGGAGTTGACGAGGTTCCCGTTGTGGGCGAGCGCCATGTTGCCCTTCAGGTGGTTTACGACGATGGGCTGGGCGTTTTCCCTGCCGCCCGCGCCCGTCGTGGAATAGCGGACGTGCCCGATCGCCATGTTCCCCTCGCCGAGGCGGGCGAGGTTTTCCGCCGTGAACACATCGTTCACGAGCCCCTCGTCCTTATAGGCGGTGAAGACGCCGTCGCGGTTGACGACGATGCCCGCCGATTCCTGCCCGCGGTGCTGGAGGGCGAAGAGCGCATAGTAGCACGTGCTCGCCACGTCCTGCACTTGGGGCGCGAAGATGCCGAAAACGCCGCATTCCTCATGAATTTGAGACATATAACCTCCGCCGTCCTGTTATCCTCTATTTCAGCTTCCCCCTCTTGGGGGAAGTACCCCGACCAACCCACCTTGCTTCCCCCTTTTGGGGGAAGTACCCCGACCAACCCATCTTGCTTCCCCCTCTTGGGGGAAGTACCCCGAAGGGGGGATAGGGGTTTGCAGCCTACGTGAGGGATGCCGAGAACCCCCTCAGTCACGGCAAGGGCAGCCGTGACAGCTCCCCCAATGGGGGCGCCAAGAAAAGGGCGGGGCGTGACAGCTCCCTCAAGAGGGGATGCCCGCCCCTCTACTTTCCTTCCGTCACGCGCTTGAAGATCTCCCTGTATGCGTCCTCTACGCCGCCGAGATCGCGGCGGAAGCGGTCCTTATCCAGCTTCTCATCGGTCTTCGCATCCCAGAAGCGGCAGGTGTCGGGGGAGATCTCATCCGCGAGGACGATCGTCCCGTCCGCCGTCTTGCCGAATTCGAGCTTGAAGTCGATGAGTTTCACGCCGAGAGTGAGGAAATATGCTTTCAGAACGTCGTTCACCTTGAAGGCATACTGCTTGATGAGCGCGATCTCCTCTTTCGTCGCAAGGTGAAGGGCGATCGCGTGGTAGTCGTTGATGAGCGGATCGTGCAAGTCGTCGTTCTTATAGGAGAACTCGATGGTGGGCTCGTCGAAGGGAATGCCCTCTTCCACGCCGTAGCGCTTCGCAAAAGAGCCCGCGGACACGTTGCGGATGATGACTTCGAGGGGCACGATGTGCACCTTCTTCACGAGGGTCTCCCGCTCGGAGAGCTCCTTCACGAAATGGGTGGGGACGCCCGCCTTTTCGAGGAGCTGCATCATCCTGTTGGTCATGAGGTTGTTGACGACGCCCTTCCCCGCAATGGTGCCCTTTTTGAGGCCGTCGAACGCCGTCGCGTCGTCCTTGTAGGAGACGATGACAAGGTCCTTGTCGTCCGTCGCATACACTTTCTTCGCCTTGCCTTCGTAGAGCTGTTCCTTCTTTTCCATACCCGTATTCCTCCTGTTTGTTTTGTACGGACCGTTATTTGTTGTATTTTTCGGCGAGATGGGCGTCCTTTTCGAGGACGCTCTTCTTCTCCTTCCCGCGGCATTGGAGGAGCTTTTCGTAGAGCCCTTCGTCGGAGAGAGCGAGGATCTCCGCCGCAAGATAGGCGGCGTTCTTCGCGCCGTCGATGGCGACCGTCGCCACGGGAATGCCCGAGGGCATCTGTACGGTGGAGAGGAGCGCGTCGATCCCTCCGAGCCCGCCCGACTTTATCGGGATGCCGATCACGGGCAGCGCGGTGTTCGCGGCGATCGCTCCCGCAAGGTGCGCCGCCATGCCCGCCGCGGCAATGATGACGCCGAAGCCGTTCTTCTTCGCGTTCAGCGCAAGGGCGCGCGCCTCCTCGGGCGTGCGGTGCGCGGAACAGACGTGCGCTTCGTAGGGGATACCGAGCTCATCGAACACCGAGAATACCTTCCCCACGACGGGAAGATCGGAATCGGAGCCCATCAAAACGGCGACCTTTTTCATCTTACAACCTCCGAAAAAATAAAAGGAGGCAGGTTTTTTCCGCGTAGAAAAAACTGCCTTTTTCACGAACGAACGATTGAATTTTCTCCCCGCTCTCCGCGGAGAAACCCGCCTGCTCTATTCATGACAATATTATAACAAAAGCCCCCCTTTTTCGTCAAGCGAATGAGGGGGAAATGTTTGAACGATTTTTGTGCGGGAAGCGCAAAAGGCGGTCACCAGTCACCAGTCGTAGCGCCCTTGCTCGTGGTGAACGGTCTCGCTGCGGCTTACGGTTTTCCCGCAACAGGCACAGGTATAATAGGTTGTGTGTGCTTCAGTCCTCCCATAGACGGTCGTCCCGTGCGCGACTGTCCTGCTTACGGTGCCGACTTCTTTTCCGCTCTTCTTGTCGTACACCGTTCCGATCGTCTCAGAGCCCGTTCTTTGATTAATGTCCCATTCATAGCGGCCCCTATCTTCCATCTTTGAACTTGATTTGAAATAGGTATTCGCGTAAAAGCAACTCGGACAAGTATAACGATTAATACCGTAGATTCCCTTCAATCCCTCTACCTGCCAATAATATATAAATATAATCATATCTAAAAGCACGGCAACGATAAAGGAACCTATACCGAACCATATTGCCAATAGAATTGGAGAATTGTCTGAAGCGACCATTTGCGGAAAAAGGGCAAGGATGATAAGACTGACCGCCAGAGACACGACGGGAATGATTACGTTCAATGAGCATGCAACGCGGAAGAGCTTCTTCTCTGCGGAATCGTTTGAGATCCGTAAATGCAGGTAGGCCATCGTCCCGCCGTCGACCTTGTTCTGTCCGTACCAAAGGAAAGGCGACACGGTATTGCCTCTGCGCACGGAGGAGCCTTTATAAAATGCGTTGATCCCGCTTCCTATTCCTTTATTCGGCCATTTCGGTATCTTTTTCAAACTGCGGCGCGATACTCCTACCCGCGTAAAAGCGATCGCCAATGCAGCAATCCACACCAAACTCATAAGAAGAGCCCCGAGCCCAAACGACATTTCCATGCGATAATAGAGCAACAGCCCCATTATAATTCCGCACATAAAAGGTGGAAATGCAATAGAAATGATTAAAAGAAATCCGAAACCATCAAAATCGCGAATCGCTATATAGAGCCCGAACGGCCAGGCGATAAGCATCAAGAAAAAGGTCTTAATGCCTTCGGCTATCGACTCTCCCTTACCCAAATAAGCCTCGGCAAATTTTTCCTTTGTCCCCGTCTTTAGCGCTTCGATTTCTTCGCTGCTCCCCTCATCCGTCGAATACCAAAAACTGCTTTTAGGTTTATAATGCAACTCTGCAAATCTTTCCATACTCTCTGTACCCATGAAAATACTCTCCTTTTATCACTATCGCGCTTTAATTATAAATTGCTAACGCGCTATTGTCAAGAAAAAATATTGCGTTTGTAATAAATTTCTTTATGTAAAAACTAAATAGGAGGCGTGCATGTACATCTCTGAGATCCTAAAAAAACTGCGCATACAAAACAATCTTACGCAAAAACAGCTCGGCGAGCGTTTGGGGATCGGGCAAACCACGGTCGCTTGCTATGAAAACGGCCTGCGCGAGCCGCACATTGAAAGCCTCATCGCCTACGCCGACCTTTTCGACTGCACCGTGGACTATCTCGTTGGCAGGTCGGACGACTTCGGCACGCCCGCCCCCTCCGCGCGCGCCCCCGCTCCCGTGATGACGCAAGAAGAGATCGCGCTCGTCAAGCAGTATCGGGAACTCGACAGAGCCTCCCGCGCAAAACTCGAAGGGTATCTCGACGGATTGAAACAAAAATGAAAAGCGCGCCGCCCGCAATCGCGGGCGGCACAGCGTGTCGAAGGATCCCGAAGTACGAAGTCTACACGTTTTGTTGCTCCCCCCACCCTGCCCTCCCCCCTCAAACGAGGGAGGAGGTGAAAAACCGTAAGTCGGGGCATGCAGAGAGCAAACCCCCTGCCCTCGGCGGGGGCAACTCCCCGCACCCCTGCCCCTCGCCCCCAAAGGAGGGCGAGGGCATAAGGTCGGCGGCGAACGGCAAAAGCCTTCCCCCCTCGGGGGGAAGGTGTCCCCGTAGGGACGAATGAGGGGCATGCCGTAATACGTGGGCAGACCCTCACCCCTACCCCTCCCCCTGACGCAGGGGGAGGGCGAGTGTTGAAAGTATGCGGGGAGAGGCAAGAGGACGGATACCTTGCCTCCGCCCCTCTCTCCGCGTCCACGCGGGGAATGCGTCGGGCAAGCCTATTTCTGATTGAATTTGCGCCGCACGAACCAGTCGGTGACCCGTTCGGGAAGTGCCCTGCAGAGGCAGCGGACGACGTTGTTTTTGCCGCCAACCGCGGACACGGTGGGGGGATTTTTCCTCGAAGCGAGTTTGAGGATGGCGTCCGCGACGAGGGACGGGGCCATTCCTCCCTGCTCCATGTTCGCGAGCGCGGCGGAGGCTTTGCGCACCGAGGGCGCGTATTCGCGGGCGTCCTCCGAGCCGTAGACCCGCCTCGAATAGGTGAAGTCGGTCGCCGTCCCGCCGGGCAGGAGCGCACTCACCCGCACCCCGCTCTTGCGGAGTTCGAGGTCGGCCTCCCGTGCAAGCATCGCGAGCGCCGCCTTCGAGGAGGAGTAGAACCCGTCGTAAGGAATGGGCATGTCCCCGCCGAGGGAGCCCACGAGCACCGCCCGTCCTCCCCTCTTTTTGAGGAAGGGCGCCGCGGCGCGCACCGCCTCCACCGCGCCGAAGTAGTTGACCTCGAAGAGATACCGGTAGTCCCCGCTCTTCGCGTGCTCGAGGGGGGCCGCCATCGAGAAGCCCGCGGAGTAGACGAGGAGGTCGAGGCTCCCCGTCTCGGCGCACACGGAAACGATCGCCCGCGCGAGTTCCCCCTCCTGCGCGGCGTCCGCCGTCACCGTCGCGATCCCTTTGCACGGGGTGCGGGAGACGTTGGTCACGCGGTAGCCGAGGGCGGCAAGGCGGAGCGCCGTCTCCTTGCCGATCCCGGAAGAGCCGCCCACCACGACCGCCGTCCGCGACCCCGTCTGTTTCGTTTCGGCAATTCTTTCCTTTTCTTCCATACCGAAAAGTGTGGCCTGCCGCCCGAAAATTATGCTAACCGAGGGCAATGTCGAGGATCATCATGAGGCAAAACCCCAAGAGAATGCTCGCCGAAGCGACCGTTTTGTTCCCCGAAAAGCACTCGGGGATGAGTTCGGAGCAGACGACGGCGATCATCGCGCCCGCCGAAAAGGAGAGCGCCCACGGGAGGAGCCCCGCAATAAAACTTGCGGCGACCGCGCCGAGCACGCAGGCGGGGATCTCCGCCGCGCCCGAGAGCTGCGCCAGAAAAAAGCTCTTCCCCCGCCCCATCCCCCGTGCGCGCAGGGGGAAGGCGACGCACGCCCCCTCGGGAAAGTTCTGCACGGCGATGCCGAAGGCGAAGATCATGGCGACCGCCACCGCCGAGGGCGCCCCCGCGGCGACCGCAAAACTCACCCCCACCGCCATCCCCTCGGGGAGATTGTGGAGGGTGACTGCAAGGTAGACGAGCGCCGCCTTGCCGCTCCCCGCCGAGCGGGAGATCTTGCGGGAAAAGAGGAGATCGGCGAGGACGAGAAATCCCCCGCCGAGCAAAAACCCGAGGGTGACCGTAAGATAGGGCGGCAAAAAGCTCTCGTAATCGAGGGCGGGAAGGAGGAGGGAGAAGAAGGAGGCGGCGATCATGATGCCCGCGGCTCCTCCCGTGAGTGCGGTGAGCGCGGCGCCTCCGATCCGTTTGGCAAAAAAGACGAGCGTCGCGCCGAGCGCGGTGAAAGAGTAGGTGACGAGGGAGGCAAGGAGCGCCTGAAGCCACACGTCGAGCGAGCAAAACCATTGCATTCGTAAGACCCCCGACCCCCGCGGATCGGCGCGGGCGGTCCTTTTCATCCTATGCGGAAGAAAAGGGTGCGGGTGCGCTCCCCTGTCTGCGGAAAAAATCCTCAAAAATTTTTTCACAAATCTTGACAACCGCGCGGCCGCGTATTATAATGAAAGAAAGTATTTCGATATGGGGGAAAATCGTTATGCAGGTCTTTTTAATGGTGTTGAGCGTGATCACGCTCTTCCTCACAGGCTACGTCCTCGTCTACTATGCCTATCTCAATAAGCATACCGAGCGGGACGTTTCTTTCTTTTTGAGCGTCGGCATCATCTCGATGGTGATGAACCTCGTCACCAACACGATGGGCGTGTTCGTGCTCTCGTGGCTCTACCTCATCATCGCCGTCGCCTTCGCCGCGCTCGGCTTTGCGGTGAGCGTACCCGCGACCGTCGGGTTCTACACCTCGATCGGGCCCTACTTCAAGCGCAAGTTCACGAGCGGAACACTCATCATTTGGCAGATCCTCTCCGCCGTCTGCTTCCCCGTGGGCATCGTGCTCTTCTTCGTGTGGTACCGCACCGAGCACAACGCCGCCCGCGAGTGCGGCAAGTGCGCCCTTTGGGGAATGCTCATCACGCTTCTCCTCCTTTGGGCGATCCTCGGATTGGTCCTCTGACGGAAACAATGAAGCGCTCCGCGATCGCGGAGCGCTTTTTTTGTGGCGCAAATGGGCGTTTTCCCGACCCCATTACGATAAAATGATGTCGGGCGAGGGCAAACGAAGAAGAGAGGCACATGCCTCTCTTCTTCGTCATTCCGACGCCGCGCCGCGCGCGGCGGAGTGAATCTCGCTCTTTCGTGTTTGCACGATCTCAAGGGCGGACCCCCTCCCCTACCCCTCCCCCTGGCGCAGGGGGAGGGCAAGAGTTAAAAGTATAAGGGGGGGCAAGAGAGGACGACGCCCCCTCAAACGAGGGAGGAGGTGAGGGGCGCGCAGAAAGCAAACCCCCTGCCTTTGGCGGGGGGATCAAGGGGGGTGGAAATTCGGGGGCAACCCCCACCCCTACCCCGCCCCCTTCAAAGGGGGCAGGTCGCCCGCTCTCTTGCCCCTACTCTTTCGCCGGAAGGGGAGGGTTTTCCTCGTGAGGGCAGGCGCAAAAGAGCTTGCGCGAAATGTTATTTCTCGAAGCGGTAGGTCGCCGAGAACGAATAGACCTCGCCCGGGGAGAGAATGGAGTCCCCGCATGCGGCGTATTCGGGCACGTTCACGTTGTTGGGGATCTCCTGCGTTTCGAGGCAGAAGCCGCCGTGGGCGGCGTAGTAGCCGCTCTTGCCCTCCTGGGCGAGCCCGTTGCCTGCGTAGAGCTGCACGGCGGGCATATCGGTGCCGCAGATCATGCGGATCCCCGTTTCGGGGCACTCGACGGTGGCGTACTCCACAAATTCGCCGCACTTGTTGTGAAGCATGTAGCAATGGTCGTACCCGTTCCCGTTTTTGAGGTCCTCGTCGTCCGCCCCGATGTCCTTCCCGATCGTCTTCGGCGCGTTGAAATCGAAGGGGGTCCCCTTCACGGCGCGGAAGCCGCCCGAGGGGATCATCGTGCTGTCGGTGGGCGTTATGCGGTCGCTCGAAAGGGTGAGAATGTGCCCGAGCACGTCCCCCTTCCCCTCGCCGCCGAGGTTGAAATAGACGTGGTTGGTGAGGTTGACCGCCGTCTTCTTGTCCGTCTCCGCGCGGTAGGCGATCTTCAGCGTCTTATCACGGAAGGTGTACTCCACCGTGACGGAGAGCGTCCCGGGGTAGTTTTCCTCCCCGTCGGGCGAGAGAAGAGTGAGACGGAGGACGTCCCCCGCGATCTCGTGCGCCCAGATCTTGCTGTTGAACCCTTCCTTCCCGCCGTGGAGGTGGTTGCCGCGGTCGTTGATGTAGAGGGCGTACTCCTTGCCGTCGATCGTGAGCCTGCCCTTTGCGATGCGGTTGCCGAATCTGCCGATGAGCGCGCCGAGATAGCCGCCGTTGTTTTCGTACCCCGCGACGTCGGGATAGCCGAGCGCCACGTCGGTGGGGCGCCCCTCGCGGTCTGGCACGACAATGCTCTGCAAGATGCCGCCGTAGTTGAGGACGGTGACGTGCGCCTCTCCGTCCGTAAGGGTGAAGGCGAGCACTTCCCGCCCGTCCTTCGTGTGACCGAATACCTTTGTCTGGATCATATCATCCTCCTGCCCGCGAACGGGCCGCCCCTCTTTCCGGGGGCGCATGACAGTATTATAGCACAAAGCGCGGAAAAAGTAAATAATTCCGCGCAAATTCGGCAAACTCGGAGTATGCAGAGAAGATATATCCCCGCGGTCGTCCTCTTTATCGCCCTCCTCGTCTTCCTCGCCCACCTCGGCGGGCACATGGAGGCGGCTCCCGCCATTTCCCTCGCTATAGAGAAGAAGGAGATCTACCTCACCTTCGACGACGGTCCCAGCACCCGCGTCACGGGAAGAATTCTCGACGTCTGCAAAGAAGAGGGCGTGAAGGCGACCTTCTTTATTGTGGGGGAACGCGTCGCGGGGAGGGAAGAAGTGCTGAAGCGGATCGCCGACGAGGGGCACGCAGTGGGAGTGCACTCCTACACCCACCGCTACCGGGAGATCTACGCCTCCGACGACGCCCTCCTTGCCGATGTGCGCCGCTGCAAAAAACTTATCGAAGAGAGGGCGGGCGTGACCCCCGCCGTATACCGCTTCCCCGGAGGGGGCACGAAGGAGAACGAGAGGCGGAAGGCCCTCCTCGAAAAGGAGGGGCTCACCGCGATCGCGTGGAACGCCGTGTGCGGGGACGAGGAGATCCCCCACGCCTCCGCGGAGGTCCTCGTCGAGACCGCGATGAAGACCGCAAAGGGCAAACGGAGGGTGGTCCTCCTTCTCCACGATTCCGCGCCGCACAGGGCGACGGCGGAAGCTCTGCCCGCCATCATCGCCCATTTTCGCGACATGGGGTACGTTTTTAAGCGGTTCTGACCTCTTTTCTCCATCTGCGGGAGGCGCCTCGCCTCCCTTTTTTTCGTGCCGCAAGACGGGCGATCGCATGGTAGAGCGCGCCGACGGGAAGGGGGGCAAGGGAACACAGGGCAACCGCCGTCCACTGCGCAAAGCCGAGCGGGGAGAGCCCGAACGCCGAGGCGAAGGGGGGCACCGCGACGACGAGCACATTGAGAAGGATCCCGACCGCGACGGTCGCAAGGAGCACGCGGTTGGAGAAGGGCTTCGCCTTTCCGTAGCCCGCGCGCACATTGAACACGTGCAGAAGTTCCGCAAAGGAGAGGACGAGAAAGGCCGCCGTCGCGGCGGGGCCGTTCCCCCACGCCCGCGCGCCGAACGCGAAGATCCCGACGACGAGCGCCGTCTGTAAGAGCCCGAAAAAGAGCATGTGGAGAACGGACCGCCGCGAGAAGATGTCCCTTTCGGAGACGGGCGGAAGAAGCATCGCCCCCTCCGTGCGCTCTACGCCGAGGGCGAGCACGGGGAGAGAGTCGGTGACGAGGTTGATCCACAAAAGCTGGGTGGAGTTGAGGAAGAAGAGCCCGCGGAAAAAGAGGGTGACGAGGAGGACGGCGAGCACTTCGGCGAGGTTGGTGGAAAGGAAGAAGGAGATGGTCTTTTGCACGTTGCAGAAGACGTTCCTCCCCTCTTCCACCGCTTTCACCACGGTGGAGAAGTCGTCGTCCGCGATGACGACGTCCGCCGCGCTCTTGGTGACGTCCGTCCCCGAGCCCATCGCGATCCCCACGTCCGCTTCGCGGATGGAGGGGGCGTCGTTCACGCCGTCCCCCGTCATGGCGACGACCTCTCCGCACGCTTTCAGCGCCTTCACGATGGCGGACTTATGCTTGGGGGAGACGCGGGCATACACCGAAAACTCCCCCGCACGGCGGGCATACTCCTCCCCGAGCGCCTCCATCTCCTCCCCCGTGACGACCTCCGCGCGGCTCTTTGCGATGCCGAGACGGGAGGCAACCGCAAACGCCGTCTCCGCGCCGTCCCCCGTGATCATCACGGTGCGCACCCCCGCCCGTTTGCACGCTTCGACCGCCTTTTTTGCTCCCTCTTTGGGCGGGTCGAACAGGGCGGCGAGCCCCAAAAAGCAGAGGTCCTCCTCCCGTTCTCCCTCCCCTTCCGCGAAGGCGAGCACCCGCATGGCGCGGGAGGAAAAGCGGGAGACGCGCTCCTCGATCGCCGCGCGGTCCTCCGCCGTCATCCTCCCCTTTTTCCACATACGGGTACATAATTTCAGGAGGACGTCGGGCGCGCCCTTCACATAGAGGCGCCCGTTTTCCTCCGCAAGAACGCTCATCCGCTTGCGCTCGGAGGAGAAGGGGGTGCCGCCGACGATGCGGGGAGAATAGGAAAACCCCGCCCTGTCCGCATATTCGAGGAGGGCGATCTCGGTGGGGTCGCCGAGGTAGCTGCCCGCCTCCCCCTTCACCGAGTGGCAGGCGCGGATACAGCGCAGCAGTTCCTCCTGCGCGGGGGTGCGGGAAAGAAGTTCCGCGGGGCGGGAGAAGTCGGTCGCGATCTCCTCCACCGTCATGCGGTTCTTGGTGAGGGTACCCGTCTTATCCGAGCAGATACAGGTGCAGCCGCCGAGGGTCTGCACGGCGGCAAGTTTCCGCACGATGGCGCGCCGCTTCGCCATCCGCCGTACCCCCATCGCGAGGATGACGGTGACGACCGCACCCATCCCCTCGGGGATCGCCGCGACGGCGACGGCGACCGCCGTCATGAGATCGTCGAGAAAGCTCACCCGCCGCGCGAGGAGCCCGAACACGAAGAGGAGGGCGGCGACGCAAAAGACGGCGGCGGTGACGATCTTCCCGAGCTTTTTCACGAGCCTGTCGAGGGAGGAGGGAGGAGGGGCGGTCTCGGAGAGGAGGCGGGCGATCTTGCCCGTCTCGGTGTCCATGCCCGTCGCGACGACGAGGCAGCGCGCGTTCCCCTTCACGCAGAAGGTGGCAAGGTGTACGGTGTTGCTCCGCTCGGCGAGCGCCCGCTTGGAAACGGTCCCCGCCCTCTTTGCGGCGGGGCGGGACTCCCCCGTGAGCGCCGATTCGTCCACGCGGCAGTCCTCGGCGGAGAGCACGCGGCAGTCGGCGGGGATCCTGTCCCCCTCCGCGATCTCGACGACGTCCCCCACGACGAGCTCTTCGGCGTCCACCGTCTTCACGGCGCCGTCCCGCACCGCCTTCGCCGTCGCGCGGGAGAGGTCCTTGAGCTTTTCGATCGCGGCGTCGGCACGGTATTGCTGGATGAAGCCCACGATCGCGTTGAGGAGGATGACGAAGAGGAGGATGCCCGCGTCCGCGAGCTCGCTCTTATCCCCCGTGACGAAGGCGAGGACGCCCGAAAGAAAGGCGGCGGCCGTGAGAATGAGGGTCATCACATCCTTGAACTGCGAAAAAAAGAGCCCTATCTTGCTCCGCTTCTTGCCCTCTTTGAGGACGTTCCTCCCCCGCTCGCCGAGACGCCGCGCCGCCTCGGCGGAGGAAAGCCCCCGCTCCGAACTCTGCGTGCGCGCGTACACCTCCTTTACGGGCTGCATATACTGTTCCATACGGTTAGGGTATGTCCGCGCCCGCCCGAATATGAACGGGGAAATTTTCAAAACCCCGGAAAATACCCCCGAAAGATTTGCTTTTTCGCGCGCACGGTGATAAAATGCTCTACGGTTTTTACGACAAGAGAAAGCAAGCTATGATCGCAACCGTCGTCATCTGCGCCGTCACCTGCGCCGCCGTCATCCTGAGCGTGCTCTTCTTCCCCGTGATAAAGCTCGGGAAGGTGCACGTCGATACCTATTGGATCGTCGCCCTCCTCGGGGCGGCCGCCCTCCTTTTGAGCGGGCAGACGGACGTTTCCGCCACCTTCGGCGCGTTCGTGAGAAACGACGCGGTGAACCCCCTCAAGATCCTCGCCCTCTTTCTGTGCATGACCGTGCTCTCCGTGTTTTTGGACGAACTCGGCTTCTTCCGCTACGTCGCGAGCGCGGTGCTGAAACGGGCGCGCGGCAAAAAACTCCGCCTCTTCTTCTCCCTCTACCTCATCGTCTCTCTTCTCACAGTGTTCACCTCGAACGACGTCATCATCCTCTCCTTTACCCCCTTCATCCTCTATTTCTGCAAGAGCGCGGACCTCGACCCCCTCCCCTACCTCTCCGCGGAATTTGTGGCGGCGAACACGTGGAGCGCAGCGCTCGTCGTCGGCAATCCCACCAATATGTACCTCTCCTCCGCCTGCGACGTGGACTTCTTCTCCTACCTCGAATGGAGCGCCCTCCCCACCCTCCTTGCGGGCGCGGCGGCGCTCGGCGCCCTTCTCCTCCTCTTCCGAAAGCAACTCCGCGGGAACTACGGCGGGACGGCGGAGGAGGTCGTCCTCACCGAAAAGCCCCTCCTGTGGATCGGCGCCGCACACCTTCTCGTCTGCATCCTGTTCCTTGCGGTCGGGCCCTACTTCGGCATCGAGATGTGGATCGTCTCCCTCGCAGCCGTCGGCAGTCTCTTTGTGTGCACCCTCATCTACAGTCTCGTCCGCAGAAAGAGGCCCTCGGCCCTCCTCGGCTGCCTCAAACGCGCGCCCTACCCTCTCATCCCCTTCATGCTCTCCATGTTCGTGCTCGTCGAGGGGCTCTCCCTCACGGGCGCTACGGAGTACCTCTCCGCATTTTTCGGGACAAAGGCGCAGATCTGGACCTACGGCGCGGGCTCTTTTCTCATGGCGAACCTCATCAACAACATCCCCATGAGCGTACTCTTCTACTCCGTGCTCTCGGGCGCGGGCGCGGGGCTCCCCGCCGTCATGGCGACCGCCGTCGGCTCCAACCTCGGCGCCTTCTTCACCCCCGTAGGGGCGCTCGCGGGGATCATGTTCGGCGCGATCGTCCGCCGCCACGGCGTCAAATTCGGCTTTGCGGAATTTTTGAAGATGGGCGTGTGCGTCGCCCTGCCCGCCCTCGCCGCCGCCCTCGGCGGTCTCTCCGTCATGGCGCTCCTGCTGTGACGGCACCCGCCCTCTGCGGGGGAGACCACTATGCCTTCCCCCCTCGGGGGAGGCAAGAGAAAAACGCCACCCTGCCCTCCAAAGGAGAATACGAACGCCCTGCCCCCTCCATAGGAGGGGGTGTCCCGCAGGGACGAGGGTGGGCATGCCCGATCGCCACCCCTCACCCTACCCTCCCCCCTCAAGTATAAGGGGGGAGGCAAGAGAAAAAACCCCACCCTGCCCTCCAAACGAGGGAGGGCGCTTTTCTCGCGGCACCGTACAAATACGTCATGTTGAGCGTAGTCGAAACATGACCTTGTTAGAATAAGGTCACCCTTCGACTTCGCTCAGGGTGACGTGTTGTATAGCGGGGCCGAAGACTGTAAGTCGGGCATACAGAAAGAAAACCCCCTGCCTTCGGCGGGGGGATCGGGGGGGGTGGAATTCAAGTCTTCAAACGCCGTATTCCTTGCGGTAGGCGCGCATGGCGGGGAGGTATTCCCGAAAGGGAATGGCGCCCTCCTCGATCGCCTCGATGATGTCCGAAACCGTGACGATGGAGTAAACGGGAATGCCGTAGGTCTCGTAAGCCTCGAGGACGGCGGACTTTTCGCCCGTCCCCCGCTCCTCCCTGTCCACCGAGATGAGCATGGCGGCGACCTTCACCTTCGCCTCCTCCCCGAGCTTGGGGAGGATCTCGCGGAGCGCCTTTCCCGAAGTCATCACGTCCTCGATGAGACACACCCTGTCGCCGTCGGAGAGGGTCTTCCCCACAAAGAGCCCGCCCTCGCCGTGGTCCTTCGCTTCCTTCCTGTCGAAGCAGAAGCCGACGTCTTTTTCATGCTTTTCGGCAAGGGCGATCGCCGTCGCCACCGCGAGCGGGATGCCCTTGTAGGCGGGGCCGACGAGGGTATCCGCCTCCACCCCGTGCTCCAGATAGCACTGCGCATAATACTCGCCGAGGCGGGCGATCTGCTCGCCCGTGCGATATTTGCCCGTATTGATGAAATAGGGCGCCCTCCGCCCGCTCTTCAGCGTGAAATCGCCGAAGAGGAGCACCTCGTTTTCCGCCATGAAGCGGATGAAATCCCTCTTGTAAGCAAGCATATTTTTCTCCTTTACGCGTTCGGCACGAGGGTCCCCGTGAGGTCCGAAACTTTGGAAACGCCGTGACGGTCGCACCACTCGTTGAGCCCCTCTATGATCTTAAGACAGGCGCGGGTGTCGCCGAAATTCGCGGTCCCCACCTGCACCGCCGCCGCCCCCGCCGTGAGAAATTCCACGGCGTCCTCGGCGCAAGCGATCCCCCCCATGCCGACGACGGGGATCTTCACCGCCCTTGCCGCCTCATACACCATGCGCACCGCGATGGGCTTTATTCCCGCCCCCGAGACGCCGCCCGTGTTGTTGGCAAGAATGGGCCGCCGCCGCTCGATGTCGATCGCGAGCCCCGTGAAGGTGTTTACGAGGGAAAGGCAGTCCGCGCCCCCCTCCTCCGCCGCGCGCGCGTTGAGGGGAATGCTCTCCGCGTTGGGGGAAAGTTTGACGATAAGGGGGGTATGGGGGCAGTTTTTCTTGGCCTCCGCCGTCACCTCGCGGATACTCTCGGGGCGCACGCCGAACGCCATCCCCCCGCACTTCACGTTGGGGCAGGAGATGTTGAGTTCGATGAAGTCGACGAGCCCGTCGAGCCGCGCGCAGATCTCTCCGTACTCCGCGATCGTGCTCCCCGCGACGTTCGCGATGACCTTCGTCTTGGAGCGGAGCCACTCCAGATCGTTCTTGATAAAGCTCTCCACGCCGGGGTTTTGCAGTCCCACGGCGTTGAGGATGACCCCGCGGCTCTCCGCAATGCGGGGAACGGGGTTGCCGGGACGGGGCAGAAGGGTGAGCCCCTTTGTCGCCACGGCGCCGAGGCGGGCAATATCGTAAATTTCATTGTACTCCCGCCCGAAGCCGAAGGTGCCCGAAGCGGGGATGACGGGGTTTTTGAGGGAAACGCCGCACAATTCTACGCGTAGATCGGCCATCAGAGTTTCACCTCCCCGATTTCGAATACGGGCCCGTCCTTGCACACCCGCGCGTGTTCGCCGCCCGTCTTCTCGCACACGCACACAAGGCACGCCCCCACGCCGCAGCCCATCCTCTCCTCCAAAGAGACGTAGACGGGCACCCGCCCCGCCGCAGCGCTCTTTAAGGCGCGCAACATGGGCAGAGGGCCGCAGGCGAGCACGACGTCGGGCCGAATTTCCCCGAAGTCCTCCATGAACGCCCGCACCGAGCTCCCCTTATAGCCGACCGAGCCGTCGTCGGTGCATAGGACGAGTTTATTTCCCCGCCTCATCTCGTATTCCATGCAGACGGAGGCGCGGTTTCTGAACCCCATGTAGGCAAAAACCTCTTTTTCAGGGGCATAGCGGCGGATCGCCGCGATGAGCGGGAACACCCCCGCGCCGCCGCCGACGACCGCGATCTTCCTCTCCTCTTCCTTCACGAAAAAGCCGTTGCCGAGGGGGAGGAGGACGGAGAGGGTCTCGCCGTGGCGGTAGGTCTCCGCGAGGGTGCGGGTGCCCGCGCCCTTCAGGCGGTAGCACACCGTGATCCGCTCCCCTTCCGCCTTGCACACCGCAATGGGACGGCGGAGGGGAAACCCGTTCACCCCCACCATGCAGAACTGCCCCGCGCGGACGGGGATCTCCTCCCCGCACGCAAAGGTGAGAGACCAGGTATCTTCCGCGATGCGGACGTTTTCGAGAATGGTCGCCGTTACTTCGCGCATATCTCCCCCAAGACGGAGAGGAGGTCGCGCCGCATGTCGATACACGCCTCGCGCGCCGCCTCCGCATATGTTCCTCCCCTCTTTTGATAGGCGCAGAGGATCCCGCGGGAGTTGTTGACGATCCCCCCCATGCCGCCCGCCCGGAAGCAGTTTTTGAGCATTTCGGCATTTGCCCCCTGCGCGCCGTAGCCGGGGATGAGGAAAAAGGTGTGCGGGAGCCGCCCGCGCAGGATCTTCGCCTGTTCGGGGTGGGTCGCGCCGACGACCGCGCCCACGCGGGAGTAGCCGTATTTCCCCTCCGTGCCCTTCCCCCACTGTTCCGCCATGTCGCCCATGCACTCATACACGGTGCGCCCGTCCGCAAGCCGCAGGTCCTGCAATTCCCCCGAGGAGGGATTGCTCGTCTTCACGAGGACGAAGAGCCCCCTGTCCCTCTTTACGCTCTCCTCGACGAAGGGCAAAATGCCGTCCGTGCCGAGATAGCCGTTGACGGTGAGGAAGTCGCTCTCAAAGGGGGCGTTCTCCCCCAAGAAGGAGGCGGAATAGCGGAACGCGGTCGCGCCGATGTCGTTGCGCTTGGCGTCCGCGATGACGAAAAGCCCCTTCCCCTTCGCGTAGGAACAGGTCTTGCGGAAGACCTCGAGCCCCGCGGGGCCGAGCTCCTCGTAGTAGGCGATCTGCACCTTCACGGCGGGCACGATGTCGCAGACCGCGTCCACGATGTTGCGGTTGAATTCATACACCGCTTCCGCCGCCGCCCGTCCGTCCTTCCCTTCCGCGCGCATGTCCGCGGGGAGGTAGGAAAGGGAGGTATCGAGCCCGACGCAGGTCGGGTTCTGTGTCTCTGCGATCTTTTCAATGAGAGCGTCGACGATCATGCGCGTTTCTCCTCGTATTTGATCTTCCCGTCCACGACGGTGTATTTCACTCTTCCGCACACTTTCATCCCCTTGAAGGGGGTGTTTTTGCCTTTGGAGACGAACTCCGCGGGGTCGACCGTCCACTCTTCGCCGAGGTCGGCGGCGGTGAGATCGGCGGGGGCGCCTACCTCGACCGTCCCCCCCGTAAGTCCCAAGATCGCGGCGGGGTTTGCACTCATCTTTCCGGCGAGCTCCGAAAGGGTGAGGACGCCGCTCTTCACGAGATAGGTGTAGGAGAGGGCGAAACTCGTCTCCAGCCCGCTGATCCCGAAGGCGGCGAGGTCGTATTCGACGTTCTTGTCGTCCGCGTGATGGGGGGCGTGGTCGCTCGCGATACAGTCGAGGGTGCCGTCACGAAGGCCCTCGATGACGGCAAGCCTGTCCCTCTCCTCGCGGAGGGGCGGGTTGACTTTAGTGTCCGTGTCGAATCCCGCAATGGCGGCGTCCGTGAGGGCGAAGTAGTGCGGGCAAGTCTCGGCGGTCACCTTCACCCCCCGCGCCTTCGCCTCGCGGATAAGCTGCACCGCGCTATATGTGGAGACGTGGCAGATGTGCACGGGCAGGCCCAAACTCTCGGCAAGGCAAATTTCACGGGCGACGATGATGTCCTCCGCCGCACGGACGCTCCCCTTGAGCCCCGTGAGGGTGGAGTAGTACCCCTCGTTGACGACCCCGCCGTCCACGAGGCTCTTGTCCTCGCAGTGGCAGAGGCACTTCAGGCCGAAGTCGGCGGCATACCGCATGGCATTCGCCATGAGATTGGTGCGGACGACGGACTTGCCGTCCTCCGAGAGCGCCACGGCGCCCGCCTCCTTCATCGCGCCGATGGCGGCGAGGTTCTCGCCGTTCTGCCCCTCGGTGATCGCGCCGATCGGGTGCACCTTGCAGAGGTCCGCCTCCCTCGCGCGCGCCTTGATATAGGTGACGACGACCTTGTTGTCGGCAACGGGCTTGGTGTTGGGCATGCAGCAGATCTGCGTGAAGCCTCCCTTCACCGCCGCCCGCGCGCCGCTCTCGATCGTCTCCTTTCTCTCATACCCCGGCTCGCGCAGGTGTACGTGCATGTCGATGAGCCCCGGAAAGAGGGTGAGGCCCGAAAAATCGTACCCCATTCCCTCAATTTGCGGCGCAAGCTCGGCGATCTTGCCCTTTTCGATGCGGACGTCGAGCTTCTTCACGCCGCCCTTTAACACGACGTTTGCGTTCTTTATGATCATGCGATCTCCTCCTTTGTCAAGAGGAACAGGACCGCCATGCGCACCGCAATGCCCGAGAGCACCTGATCCTCGATGACGCTCGTCTCCCCGTCGATCACGGAGGAGGTGAGCTCCACGCCGCGGTTCACGGGGCCGGGGTGCATCACGAGCGCCCCCTTCTTCGCGTATTTCAGAATGCCGCCGTCCACGCCGTAATACTTCGCATATTCCCCGAGGGAGGGGAAGTTGCCCGCATGCTGCCGCTCGAGCTGGATGCGGAGACCCATCACGGCGTCCGCCCCCTCCACCGCCTCCTCGCGGGAGGTGCAGATCTTCGCCCCCATCCTGTCAAGCCCCGTGGGCATGAGGGTGCGGGGGGCGTAGACGCGCACCGACGCCCCGAGCTTGGTGAGCCCGAAGAGGTTGCTCTTGGCGACGCGGGAGTGGCTGATGTCGCCGAGGATGGCGACCGTCTTCCCCGCAATGTCCCCCCACCGCTCCCGCATGGTGAGCATGTCCAACAGCGCCTG